>JAKFDY010000441.1:0-15229 GCA_036675885.1 Lacibacter sp.
TTACCTATGAAAATCAAACAACACCAAATGGAATCGCTCAAGCATTAATTATTGGGGAACAATTTATTGGAAATGACCCGGTTGCATTAATATTAGGGGATAACATTTTTTATGGATACGAATTTCAAGATTTACTAACTGAAGTGGTGAAACAAGAAAAAGGTGCCACAGTTTTTGGTTATTATGTGAATGATCCCGAGCAATTTGGTGTCGTTGACTTTTCTGAAGACGGAACGGTCACCTCTTTAGAAGAAAAGCCTTCAAATCCTAAATCGAATTATGCTGTCACAGGGTTATATTTTTATGATAATCGGGTGATAGATATTGCCAAAAGCATCAAACCTTCCCAAAGAGATGAATTAGAAATTACTGACGTAAATAAAGTGTACCTCGAGTGGGGAGAGTTATCTGTGAAATTGATAAGTAAAGGGAATGCATGGCTTGATACAGGAACTCACCAATCTCTTAATAAGGCCTCTCAGTTTATAAAGACAATTGAAGAATCACAAAACATAAAAGTTGCTTGTATTGAGGAAATTGCTTTTCAAAAAGGGTATATAACGAAAGAAAAATTATTTAATTTAGCAAGGCCATTAATGAATACTGATTATGGAAAATATTTAATAAAGATGCTGGATTAACTATGAGGATCGGGTAAGGCAGCTAGATTGATTATTATAAGGCGTATCAAGAGTAGAAAACATCTCTCGAAAGATTCCGGGAGATGTTTTTCTTTTAATGTGCAGTTAACTTTTCAAGCTCAGAGAAAACAGCTTCATAATCTTCTTTCTTGTCTGCTTTAAAGGAGGTGTTTATATAGGTAATGAGACCATCTTTATCGACAACAAAGACGGAGCGGATTGCGACTTCACCTTTTTCGTTAAACACCTTATAGTCTTTGATGGTCTGCCTGCGCCAATCGGATGCTAAAGGATAAGGCAATGTCCCCATACTGGCGGCAAAAACTCGGTGCGAGTGAATATGATCGGCACTGATTCCTATAACCTCTGCACCTAACTGTTCAAATCTTTTGTAGTCCTCTTTCCAAGAGGAAATTTCTTTAATTCAGCCTGGGGTAAAATCCATTCCATAAAAGGCAACGACCACATTCTGATTGCCTCTATAATCTGAGAGTGCAAGCGGGTCCTTTGTTGTTGCAGGCAGTGAAAAATCAGGGGCTGTATCCCCAACCTTTAAGGTTGCTTCCAAGAAAACTCCTCCTCTTTTTGAAACATTACATCTTCGGTAGGGTTTCCATTTTCAGCATGAATTAGACAAAAAAAGATGTCTTTATATGACATCTTTCAATAGGTCTTGAAAATCAGCTTTCTTTGGAATCACAACAGTTCATCCTATTGAGATTTACGAGGTTAACACCATATTTATGTCACAAATTATTCAGAAATTAGTGAAAGTAGTTCTCGATTGTTTATTGACTAGACAAATTACACTGTTTATAATCAAATGTATAGGGCGTTGATAATGATTTTCAATGTCATTATTTTTTGTTTTTAAGTGATAATAATTCTCAATTAGATTGAAAATGAGAGAAAAATAGAATTGTTGGGGAATGCCATGATGAAGAAAAGATATTTACTACTAGGATTAATACTCTTATCTGCTGTTTCCTTGTTTGTTGGGGTTAGCAGTATATCACCATTGGACTTGTTAGATGTCCAATCCGAGGAAACCCAGATTTTCCTTATCAGCAGACTGCCAAGGTTAGTAGCAATCCTGCTTGCAGGAGCTGGAATGAGTATTGCAGGTTTGATTATGCAGCAGCTCAGCCGAAACAAATTTGTTTCACCGACGACGGCGGGAACCTTAGACGCAACCCGGCTTGGTATCCTTGTTTCTATGCTGTTGTTTGCAAATGCAACCATGCTGGAAAAAATGGCAGTAGCCTTTGCTTTCGCACTTGCTGGTACATTTTTGTTTATGCAAATTCTTGACCGAATTAAGTTTAAGGATGCTATTTTCATCCCGCTTGTTGGGTTGATGTTTGGGAATATTTTGTCCTCTGTAACAACCTTTTTCGCTTATCGTGCTGACGTCATTCAAAATATGTCTGCTTGGCTTCAGGGGGATTTTTCGATGATTATGAAGGGCAGATATGAACTCCTTTACATAAGTCTTCCGATCTTAATCATTGCTTATTTCTATGCTAATCGCTTCACTGTTGCTGGTATGGGTGAGGATTTTTCAAAAAATCTTGGGCTTGCCTATCGCCGGATTGTAAATATCGGTCTGATACTGGTTGCACTGGTGACCACTACGGTTGTGTTGACAGTGGGGATCATTCCGTTTTTAGGCTTGATTATTCCGAATATCATATCGATATTTAAAGGCGACCATTTGCAAAAAACATTGCCGCATACGGCACTCCTAGGAGCTATTTTCCTTCTGATTTGCGATATATTGGGCCGGGTGCTCATTTATCCATATGAGATTTCGATCAGTCTCATGGTTGGTGTAATCGGAAGCGCAATTTTCTTATACTTACTGTTCCGGAGGAAGGCCTATGCGTAACTCAATAAAATTGGCTATACTCGCATTGATCGCTGCGGGAGCTTGTGCTATCTATTTATTTCATGATTTAAACGGCAGCTTTGGATACGCCCTGCCAAAACGAACGATAAAAGTGCTGGCAATGGTTTTAACAGGTGTCACGATTGCCTATGCAACAGTTGTTTTTCAAACCATTACCCATAATAAAATCTTAACACCGAGCATCATGGGATTGGATTCCCTTTACATGCTCTTACAAACATTAATTATTTTCTTTTTAGGCTCCGGTCATATGATAATCGTCAATAAACAGGTGAATTTCTTACTCTCTGTTGCGGTAATGATTGTATTTGCACTCTTTTTATATAAATTTCTATTTAAAAAGGGCAATCAGCCAATCTACTTTTTATTACTAGTGGGAATCATTGTCGGGACATTTTTCTCAAGTATCTCAACCTTTTTTCAGGTATTGATTGATCCAAATGAGTTTCAGATTGTTCAAGACAAAATGTTTGCGAGTTTTAATAATATCAATTCAGACTTAGTCTGGCTGGCCATTGTGATTGTCAGCCTGGTAATGATCTATGCATGGCGCTTTTTAACGTATTTAGACGTATTATCCTTAGGTCGTGATACTGCCATTAATTTAGGGGTTCCCTATGATTCGATTGTCAAAAAAATGCTAGTAATTGTGTCAGTTTTTATATCAATCTCGACTGGATTAGTAGGACCGATTACTTTTTTTGGCTTAATTGTTGCCAATTTATCCTATCAATTTTTCAAAACCTACAAACACACCGTACTGATAACGGGTGCGATTCTCATGAGCATCATCGCCCTTGTTGGCGGGCAATGGGTGGTTGAAAGAGTCTTTACTTTTTCGACAACGTTAAGTGTCATTATTAACTTTATCGGTGGAGTGTACTTCATCTATTTACTGTTAAAGGAGAGGAAAGCTGCATGATACAAGTCCGAGCTTTGTCAAAGTTATATGGTAAAAAGTCGGTTGTTGAGGATGTAACCGTTGATATTCAGCCGCGGAAAATTACGAGTTTTATTGGTCCGAATGGAGCAGGTAAATCGACGTTACTATCAATGGTAAGCCGTCTTCTTGATTCAGATACAGGTGAAGTGTTGATTGACAAAGCTGATGTGAAAAAGATGAAATCTAATGATTTTGCTAAGAAGGTATCCATTTTAAAACAGTCCAACTATATGAATGTTCGCTTGACGATTCGTGAACTAGTATCCTTCGGACGCTTTCCTTATTCGAAGGGTCGATTGACGGATGAAGACGAACGGATGGTTGATCAATCGCTTGAATATATGCACCTAACCGAAATGCAGGACAGTTTTTTAGATGAATTATCTGGAGGTCAAAGGCAGCGCGCATTTATCGCGATGGTTATTGCACAGGATACGGAGTACATTCTGCTTGATGAACCATTGAACAATTTAGATATGAAGCATTCCGTTCAAATTATGAAAATACTGCGCCGTCTGGTTGATGAGCTTGGTAAAACCGTTGTTATCGTGCTTCATGATATCAACTTTGCGTCTGTTTACTCCGATCGTATTGTCGCGATGAAGGATGGTAAGGTTGTGAAAGATGGACCTACAGAAGAAATTATTGACTCAGCTGCATTAAAAGAGATTTACGATATGGATATTCCCATTCAGAAAATGGATGGCTGCAGAATTTGTGTTTATTTTAGCGCTTAATTAAAGGAGAGTTTAGGAATGAAAAAGTGGAGTTTTTTAGCATTAATGGTTTCAATGATATTATTATTAGCAGCATGTGGGTCTAAGGAAGAAAGCAAAACAGAAATAGCCGATGCAAAACAAGCTCCGACTGAGAAAATGACGATTGAACATAAGTATGGTGAAGTAGAAATTGACAAAAATCCAGAAAAAGTAGTTGTATTTGACTTTGGAATATTAGACACGTTGGATGAATTAGGTGTCGAAGTAACTGGAGTTCCACAAGCATCTGTCCCTGCATACTTAGAAAAATACGCTGGTGAAGGATATACGAACGTTGGCAGCTTAAAAGAGCCTGATTTTGAAGCGATTCATGCGATGCAGCCGGATGTTATTTTCATCACTACCCGCCAAGCTGAGTTATACGAACAGTTTGCAGAAATTGCTCCAACTGTTTATGTGGAATTAGATTATACAAAATACATGGAGTCATTTGAGAAAAACATGAACCTTGTCGGTGAAATTTTTGACAAGAAGGATGAAGTAGCAAACTCTGTAGAAGAGATCAAAGCAAGCGTTGAAGAGGTAAATAAAAAAGCTTCTGCACTTGATAAAAAAGGATTAATTGTTTTAGCAAATGAAGGAAAAGTTAGTGCTTATGGACCAAGCTCACGTTTTGGTGTCATTCATGACGTGTTTGGTTTTGGAGCAGCAGATGAGAAAATTGAAGTATCCACCCATGGACAAAGCATTACAATGGAATACATTATGGAGACAAATCCAGACGTATTGTTTGTCATCGACCGTAACACAGCAGTAGGCGGCGAAGCTGGTGCCGAAAAAGTAATCGAAAATGAACTTGTTAAAAAGACAACAGCCTTCCAAGAAGATAAAATTATTTACCTAGATCCAGAAGCTTGGTATTTAAGCGGCGGCGGATTACAATCTGTAAAACTTATGGCTGAGGAAATCGAAGCTGCATTATAAGATTACGAGCCAGGTTTCCTGCCTGGCTTTATTTATAGGGAGGGATCGTTTATGTTTTATCAAGTTAGAAGAATTGTTGTAAAAGAAGGATTTAGTGAGCAGGTAGTCGAGAACTTTGCGAATCGTGGCGGTCTGATGGCTCAGCGGCCTGGATACATTGGAAAACAGATTCTAGTGAAAAAGGTTCGCCGCGGCGAAGAGGAAGTTATGGTTATGGTTCAATGGGAATCTGAAGAGGATTGGAAAAATTGGGAGAAGAGTCCAGAGCATATCGCCGCTCATAAGGCGAAGCCAAAGGCAGAGAAGCCTGAGTATCTTGTTGAATCCAGTCTTGATCTTTATTATGTAAAAGGATAAGTTTAATAGAGAGAGGCTGACTTGAATGATCACTTGGTGTGATCTCAACGTGTCAGCCTCTATTATTTATTCCTTTTCAATTTCTACGTTATGCTCACCTAACAATGGTGCGCCTTTGCCTGCTGCCAATACTTCGCCATCTACTTTTATCGGACAGCGGGTAGTGGTTACCGATAGTCCGTTACTTGTTTTCACCGTTACTTCCATTTCAAGTGAACGGTAACCTTGCTGCTTCACCAACCCATCATAATCCATTACCGGTGCACACCAGATATCTGCCTTCTCCAAAATACTGAGCCACTCTGCTGATGGTCTTGTTTTCAAATGATCGGCCAACAGTAACTTGATCTGATCACGCTGACTGAACCAATCATTGCTGTTTGTAAACTGTTTTAACGGTTCGCATTGCAACAGCTCTGCCAGCGTTGGAATATTGGTCATTGCTAATGCAATGTAATCATCATTTGTTTTATAAATGCCATACGGGGCAGCAATGTAGGCATGCGCACTGTTCACTGCTCCACGCACCGGCAACTGCCGTCCGTCGTTGTAATAACAGGTCAACACCTCAAACTGAAAATCCAGAATACTTTCCAGCATACTCACCTGCACCAACGCACCTTCACCAGTTGTAACTTTTTGATACAATGCCGCTAATATTCCCTGCGCAATATGCGTGCCTGCCATGATATCCACCACTGCAACACCCATTGGCGTAGGACTTTCATCAATATTATTGCTGAGCCATGTTAACCCTGAAACGGATTGCAGTAAAAGATCCTGCCCCGGCAGATCTTTCCACGGACCTTCCACCCCATAACCGCTGATTTCTGCATACAGCACATCGGGTTTAATTTGTTTTACAGATTCATAATCTAATCCAATGCGTTCCATTACACCGGGTCGGAAATTATGCATCACCACATCAGCCTTTGCAATGAGTTGCTTTACTTTTTCCAGATCGTTCGGGTTCTTTAAATCGGCCGCATAGCTTTGTTTGTTGCGGTTGATGGCATGAAAAATCGTTGACTCGCCTTCGATCATCACATCACTCACATACAACTCACGACAAATATCGCCGCTGCCCGGTCGTTCAATCTTGATCACCTGTGCACCCATGTCTGCCAATCGCAAAGCCGCAGATGGCCCCGACAAAAACTGACTGAAATCGATCACTAATATGTCTTCTAAAAGTTTCATTTTTTCTTTTTGTTTCTGTCGATAGTGCGTTGCTCATCTGTTGTTGCGTCGCATGCCGAAGTTTACATTCGGCATCGAGACCAAAGCGTCTCGACTCTTGTACGTTCGGTTTTCTATTCTGTTTTTGTGAATGGTGCAATCAATGGACAATTATGAATGGGCAATTGGCAAACTCTGCATACTCATTACTCATCATCTAAACCCACCCCTCTTATCTCTCTCCTGTGTAACTCACTGCCGCCCCTCCCGGGAGGGGATAAACACTCTGCACTCATCATTCATCACTCATTACTCATATCTACTATCAACTATCGGCTAACCACTTCTTCCAACTCCTTTCTTATCTTCTCATTCTGCTCACCCAACTGCGGTGCAGGTTTATCAGCCGTTAATCGTTGTCCGTTGATGCGGATAGGACATCGTGTTGTAACAATTGTTTTATCAGCTACATGAATAGTTTGTTCCATTTGCAATGCATTGTATGCAGGATGGTCTGTCATCTCATCCCAATTCAATACTTCCATGGCCCACAGTCCGGCTTCCTGCAATGCAGCCAACCAATAGGCAGTTGTTTCTGTTTGCAGATGTTCCACCAACACTGTTTTTATTTCATCACGCAAGGCAAAGGCATCTTCTTTCGAAAAATGTTTCAACGCACTGCAATGAATCGTATCGGCTAATACATGTATATCCATCATCGCCAAAGCGATGTAACTGTTTTTTGTTTGATAAATACCATATGGCGCACTCAACAACGGCTGACCATTTGCAACCTTGCTACGTTGCGGTTGTTGTTTATTGCTAAAGTATGTTGTGAGTAATTCAAATTGAAAATCGAGCAATGATTCCATCAAACTCACTTCAATCAATGCTCCCTTTCCGGTTTTTGAACGACGGATCAATCCACCTAAAATTCCCTGCACCAATTGAGATCCTGCAAGAATATCGGCAATCGAAATTCCAAATGGAACTGGACCGTTTGTGCCGTTACCTGTTGTGTAAGCCAACCCTGTTATTGATTGTAACAACAGATCTTGTCCGGGTTTATTTTTCCACGGACCCTTCTTACCATAACCTGAAATTTCTGCATAGATCAATCGAGGATTGATCTGTTGCACGGTGTTGTAATCAAGTCCGTTCTTCCCCATTACATCGGGACGGAAATTATGTATCAACACATCGCTCTTTGCAATGAGTTGCTTAATGATGGCAATATCTTCGGGGTTCTTCAGATCGGCCGTAAAACTTTCTTTGTTGCGGTTGATGGTATGAAAGAGTAAAGAGTTTTCGTCTACCCACAAATTTTTAATTGCAAGTTTACGTCCGGCATCACCTGTTTTTGGCCGTTCAATTTTTATAACTCTTGCACCAAGATCGGCCAAACGTAACCCTGCCGACGGGCCGGATAAATATTGGCTGAACTCCAGCACCACAACTCCATTTAATGGCAATGCACTCATGCTGTAACTGCAGTTTGTTTTGAAATACTTTGCTGATATAGTTTATTCATTTCCTGTAATGCCTTTGAAGGATCACCATCATACTCCAAACAATCCTGCAACGGATCGCCAGCATGATCCTGGAAATGCAGGTAACCATTGTAACGTGGACGCATATATCCATTGTCCATTACCGGCAACACCTGTGTAAAAAAGTAGTTGGTTAAATGATTGGCTGTTGGATCGGTCCATGCACTGCGATGACCGGGTTGGCCACCATGTTGCACATACATGCTGCTTTGACATTCACCTGATGTTACCATCGCTGCAAAATCAACCGCCACTTCTTTATGCTCACTGAAAGCGGAAACAGAAATACCTGTTCCACCAATGGTTGTCCGTAGTTTTTTTCCGTTGAAAGAAACAACATCGGTATAATGCAGTAAATGTTCTGCATATCCTTTGCGTGCATAATTGGAATATCCGTATGCAAAGGGGCAATAGAGAAAATCGTTTGTTGTGCTCATTAACTCTGCCACTGCGATAGGATTTCGGTTGAACATTTTTTTATCAACCACACCATACAACTGCTTCATTGTTTCAATGGCCTTGATACCTGTAGCTTCATCAATTACTTCTTCCTCGTTTTGAAACGGCTCTCCGCCATTTGCAATACAGAATGTATAGAAGTTCATCAACAGATCAATCGGGATTGCAGGCACGGCAACTTTTCCTTCTTTCGCCAGATCCAATACATCACTCCATGTTTGCGGCACGTTGCTGAGCAAATCTTTACGATAGCTGGCTGCAGGTGTTGCTGCATCAATCGCCAACGCCCATTGCTTATTATTATAGTTATAGCTGATATGCGAAAGCCCGACACAGTTGGTTTGCTGATCCCGTAAATAATCAGCAGATAAATATTCATTCAATGGCAACACACAATTAGTTGCATCGGCACAACCTACCCACGGATGATCGATAATGAGCAGATCATATTCTTTTGTGAGTTCTTCAATAGGAAAATCAGCAAACTCCTGGAGTGTTCTTTTCTTCCAACTTATTTCCACATTGGGGTGTAATTCAGAATAACGTTGCGAAACTGCAAGCAAAGGAGTTATTCCACGGCTATGCCCCCACGTTATACCATTCAATACAATCTTTTGCATGCTTAACTGTTTGCTTTTTTAACTATGAGAATATGCTCGCACAACATCACCAGTTCGTTTTGCTGATTGAAACATTCCACCAATTCTGTTACTAAACCGTATTCAGGTTTCTTATGATCTTTCAACTCTTTTATGGTTACTGTTACTTTAATGGTATCGTTAATAAACACCGGTTTAATAAAACGCAGGCGTTCATAACCATAGGTCATGCTTACTTCGTTTACAAAATCTGCAGTAAGTCCAATGGCAACAGTGAAGATGAGTGTACCATGTGCAATGCGTTTTTTAAACGGCTGGCTTTTGCACCACTCTTCATCCATATGATGGGGGAAAAAATCGCCTGATTGCCCGGCGTGGATCACAATATCGGTTTCGGTGATGGTTCTGCCTTTTGTCTGGCGAACATCATTCAACTTAAATTCCTCGAAATACTTCTGTATAAACATAGCTGGCTGCAATCAGTTTTTACACAAAACAGGTTGTTCTTTAAAAGAAAATCACCTGTTTAATCTGAAGTTCAAGGTATAACAGCCTGCCGGGGCGTTCAATGGAAGGTTTTACTGATTTGATGGATTATTTTCCCACGGGCCGGGAAAAGGGCTGCGACAGTTGTTACAAAACAATGTCAGGAGTGATAAAAACTTCGTTTTCTGTTGGCAGTTAAAAATCAAATACCAGCGTTGTTATTGATTGGGGGAGCAAATCAGCTTTGTTGATCTATTCGAGATTGAGTAAGGTTTCATGTTCTCTCCCTTATCTGCAGATGTACTGTATCGTTTTAGTTGTCTTACTTTCTTTATACCGGAATTTTTAACTCAATGGTAATTTACAAAATCATCAAAACAGGTTTAATATCATTTGCTTGTAACATTCAAAAGTGAACAGCCTGGCTATTGCCTGTTGCTATTTCTTTACTTCAATCTTATACAACCCTGCACCATGCCTGTTGATTTCCGGCGCAAACTCATGGTTGAATTCACCTAACTTTTTACCCGACCATAAATCGGTTACCACGCAGGGTAATGTAAAACCGAGTTGTTTTAAGTTGATGGCAATTGTTGCACTGCGTGCCGGCATAGGGCCAGATGGATTTTGTATAAACAGCATAAAGTTCACCGTGGCACCAACATTCTGAACAGCAGCTGCATGATCAATGCCAACAGTTGCTTTAAAACGTGTATATCCTTCGGGTAAATCAAATTCAACAATCGAGTTTGAGTGAACACCGATACCTGTTTCATACTTAATACCGTTAACAATAAGATTACTTCCCGAAACAGCTTTGTTCATGCGAACAGCGCCCCAGCCCGAACTTGCTTTTGTCCATTTTAACTGTGTGAGCGAAATGGAATCTGTACCGTTGTACAACATAGGTGCGATCCAGTCTGCGTGATCCCAATCAATATTATCAGCAGCATTGGTAACAACAAGATATAATTTCTTTGCTCCTGTAATATCAGCTTCCACTACTTTACTTTGATCAGCCGTATTGCGATTCATCACCCCGCTTTGCCAGATGGCTTTTTCTTCCATCACCAATTGCTGATCGGCTTTATTAAATACCGCAACATATTTAGCGCCGGTGCCCGGCTCATCTGCAATCCACGCTGCTTTATCTGCAGTATTGAAAAGAGGTTTATTGTTGCTACTCTTGTTGAGCACAGCCAGCACTTGTTTGTTGGTTAGAAGCGAAAGTGTAAAACTATCGTTGTCGGGTAAGTGTCCGCCAAACATCAGCGGCGATTTAAAAATACTCCAGAGCGTCATCAAAGTATATTGCTCGTCTTTCGTAAAGTCGGTCATGCGTGGATTTCCTCTTTCTGCACGAATGCCGATACGGCCAAGCGGCAACATATCACCATCAGGATATGCACCATAGCTGCGCCATTGATTCCAGCGATCAAACACATCAAAATGTTCTTTCAACTGTTCCCAGCTATCCCAAAAATCACCAACGGTTCTCCACATATTTGCATGCTGCTGAACATGGGCTGCTTTATCAACAGGTGTTTCGCCCGGCGAAGTACTCAATACAATTTTTCTTCCTGTTTTGTCAATGGCCTTACGGATCATCTCCACTTCTTCAGTAAAGTAAATGGGTGAAGAAAGATCATCCACTTTTACAAAATCAAGTCCCCACGACGCATACAATTCAAAAAGAGAATTATAATATTCCTGTGCGCCTTTTTTACCCGGCACAATGGTAAACATATCATGCAGCCAGCGACATTGATCTTTTTCTGAATAAATATCTTTGGCTGTTACATTGGTTCCTTTAATTGGAAGATTGCGTTTTACAGCAACCACCGGTACACCACGCATAATGTGAATACCAAACTTTAATCCTTTACTGTGCAGGTAATCGGCCAATGGTTTAAAACCCTTTCCTCCTGCCGCAGATGGAAAACGATTGACAGCAGGCAGAAACCGGCCATATTCGTCCAGTACATAATCAGGATCTTTTTCATTGTAGCCATGTGCTTTATCGTTACCAACATACCATCTTATATCTACCACAATATAATTCCAGCCGAAAGGTTTTAAGTATTTCGCCATATAGTCAGCATTGGCTTTCACTTCATCTTCGGTTACAGTTGGACCAAAACAATCCCAACTGTTCCAACCCATTGGCGGTGTTGGAGCCCAACTATGAAAATCTTTTGAAGACTTTTCATTGCTTTTCTTACTTTGCTTTTGCTGGCCATTTGCATTAAAGAGTAAGCAAACACAAACCGGGAAAAGAAAAAACCATTTCGTCATTTGAGTATCAATTTTTCAGTTACTTCTTTTAAATAAAATTTACAGCCCTTCTACAATCTTAAATCCCCAGGCTTCCAGTTCAACAATATTGTTTTTTGTTATTAATTCTCCGGACAACAATTCTTTACCATTTTCAAACGGATAACGAACAGTAACCGGTTTCGCAGAATAGTTAAAGAGATAGTGTATCGTTTTTTGTTTTGCATTCACACCTTCTTTTGTAATAACAGGGAAGCGCAACGTTTGTGCATCACCCCATAACCCTGCTTTCTTTACTACATCATCCATGATCTTTTCTGTTACGGCATTACTTACAAAACAGCCGATATAAGTTGCTGATCCTTTTCCGTAATCGTTTTGGGTAATGGCCGCATATTTCTCCCACACCGGATGATCGTAATAAGCAAGCACTTTAGCTGTTGTTGGAGTAATCAGTTCCATCCAGTAACTTACTTTGTTTTGATCGTTACTTACAGCAAATGGATTTCCTTTCAGCGATACATTTTGCGGAATGGTAAACTGATCGTACGAAATACCACATGCTTCGCTGATGATACCTGGCTGGCGACTGCTGCGCACTTTTACATGCTGATCGGAGAAACCACTTTTAAATGTATAAACAATATGGCCTCCATTTTTTACAAAGCGGTTTAATTGCTGCAACAAACTATCGGGGGCAGCATAAAGTGCAGGCACAATTAATAATTTATAGTTATCAATGTTGTTGCTCGTGGGGTCAACAAAATCAACAGCAATATTCATCTTATACAACGCATCATATGTTCTTCGTAATATATCATTATAATCTTCCCAACCCGGTTTAAACTGATTGAATGCAGTTAATGCTTCGTTACTGAAAAGAACAGCTACCTGGTTATTTTTTTTCAGGTTAATTAAATGCTCACTTAGCTTCTGAAAATCTTTCCCGATTGTTTTTGCTTCGTTGTATGTTGCATTAGGCTCAAAGTCGTGACTCAATAAACCTTTCCAATATGTTTCTGCTGAATTATGAATAGAATGCCAGTGCCAATACTCCACCATGTTAGCGCCAGATGCAAGATGACTGAATGCCTGCAAGCGTAACTGCCCCGGGTAAGGTACCCATTGCGCAAAGCCCTGCGCTTCTGTTTCCAATACAAGATAATTTTTGCCCTGCTTCATCGAACGTGTCAGGTCGCCACAAAAAGAAATTTCAATTCCTGTTAAGGCATCCTGCGAAGGATGATAAATATCTACACCGGCAATGTCCTGCGATTTTGATGCAGCGAAATGATCAACCTCTGGTTGTATGCCATATGAATGACCTTTCCATCCAAAATCAAAATTCTGTGTTATGAACTGGCTTGGGCGTTTATATTCTCTTACAATCTTTGCCTGCCATGCCAAATAATCTGTTACAAGTTTGCGTTGAAATTTTTCAAACTCAGCTTTCTGACTTGCATTGATGGAACCTGTCATGGATGGAAAATCTTCCCATGCATTGATGCGGTTACTCCAGTAATCAAGTCCGAATGCTTTATTGATGCTGTCCAATGAAACGAATTTCTTTTTCATGTAGACCACAAACTGCTTTTGAATTTCAGGACCAGCTGTGTTGTATGCTTTGGTTTCATTATCGATTTGATAGCCGATGATAGCCGGATGATCTTTAACATGCTCCAGCAATTTTCTTATCACACGCTCTGCATGAAACAGAAAATGTTTGTTGGTAATATCCATGTTTTGTCGTGCACCATAACGATTAGGACCTTGCGGAGTAATGGCTAATACATCCGGATACTTGCGAACCAACCAGGTTGGTACTGCATAGGTTGGTGTGCCAATGATGAAGCTGATACCCGCCTTATGCATAGCATTCAATACACGGTCGATATGTTTAAAGTTGAATACTCCATCCTGCGGCTCCACTGTACTCCATGTTGATTCAGCTATTCGTACAACATTAATGCCTGCGTCTTTCATCATCTGCACATCCTTGTCTAAACGTTCATACGGCATATACTCATCATAGTATGCAACACCGTACAGTAACCTGGATGGAAATTGTTGCGAAAAAACAGCATGAGTGAACGCCAGAAGCAATGTCACTAAAAGAAAACAACGTATAACAGAAAATAGTTTTACACCCATATCCATCTTTTTATTTTTTCAGCAATCCCTCGCTCGTCATCACAATCCGTTTCATTGTTCCATCTTTGTTGTAAAATAAACGATCAATACAAACCGAACGATGAAAACCACCATGATCGGCCAGCGCACCATTGTGATAAATAAAATACCATTTGCCCGAATTTACAGTTCTATATTGAACTGTCTGGTTCATTCACGGAATCTCAACTCTTCTGTATGTATGTGACCATTGTAAGGAATCTCTGCCGTCTTTTGAAAAAACAACTCCACTGAGCACCATCTCCTTTTTGTCATCACTGAACTTATAATTATTAATAAACTCTTTACCTTTTAGATCCCATGCGGCATTAACCCTCAGCTCTGTAACATGCTCGCTATATTTACTATCATTTAATACTTTATAAGTACCCTTGTGCGTCATGATCGTTTTTTCGTTTTCAAACCCAACATTGTAATAATTCCCATTTTCCTCAAACACCTTCATATGACAAGTATTTGGAACAGATGGGTTTCCGGTAACCCAAAAACCGACAATTTCTGAGTTAGTCATCTTTCTGTTACTGTGAGTAAATGAAGCTAATAAAACGGACGAAATAACAAGGAAAGCGATAACGAAAGTCTTTTTCATGTTTTTGATTTTTGTTAAGTAAGATAGTGATTAACTATTTTGATTTTATTTTTCAACACGATGCTGGTTCTTACAAGCAAATAAGATGATCTAACGCATTTTTTTTTTCAATAACCCCTCGCTTGTCATCACAATCCGTTTCATGGTTCCGTCTTTGTTGTAATATAAGCGATCAATACAAACCGAACGATGAAAACCACCATGATCGGCCAGCACACCATTGTGATAAATAAAATACCACTTGCCTTTAAATTCAATAATGGCTTGGTGATTTGTATTGCTATTGCCTGCCACTTCATTTAAAATGCCTTTATATTGCCAGGGACCGTTTATGTTTTTGCTCATGGCAT
>JAKFDY010000442.1:0-3941 GCA_036675885.1 Lacibacter sp.
CACCAAAAAATGAAAAAAATATTTCTCGTTTTGCTGGTTGCAGCATTTGCAAGCAGCTGTAAAAAAGACAAAACTACAACTGACGCTACTCCTTCGTTTAGCAAGAACCTCATTGCTGTTACAACTCCCGGCCAGAGTGAGTGGACGATGTTTTATGCAAACGATCATAAACTGGTATCGTTTTCGAATAACGAAATGAATGTGTCTTATAACCCGGGTGTTCCTTTCTCAGCCAAAAAAACAGCGGGAGGTTTTGTTCACGAGTATAAAAATGCAGTGCAGGATGCACAGGGCAGAGTAACAAAGCTTGATCATTTTGTTTCGGGCCTGCTTACGTCTAAACAGGAATTCAAATACAATGCTGAGGGTTATCTTTCAGAGCAGATAAATACGGCAGTTAATTCAAACGCCTTTGTAAAATATATATACGAATACCAGGCTGGCAACTTAGTATCAATGTCTGTTTATGAAGGCGGTTCAAAAACAGCCTCTCTTATGTTTGAGTATTTTACGAATCAACTCAACCCGATTCAAATTGATCTTTTTGATTTTAAAGCAATAGAGTTTGTAACGGATGTTCATTTTGGAAAACAATCGAAGAACCTGGTGAAAACTGGCAAACTTTTGAGTGGCTCCGGGCAACTCTATTATGAAATGAACATGAGCTACACGACAGATTCTGATGGATACATTAAAACAATGACGCACACATTTACCGGGCAAGCTCCAAAGACATATACATGCTCTTTTCAGTAAAGCTAGCAACGTCAAATTATAGCCCTGCATTCTGTGCAGGGCTTTTACGTTTCAACCTGTTTTTCCTACACTTTAACTCGTGCTCTGCGGCTTTTCAACTAAAAATTTCTGTATGAACGCAGGAATGATAAATTTGAGGAAGCATGAAATCCCTGTTCTCCATTTTCTTTTTTCTTTTCCTGTTGAAGGATATAGCTGCACAGCAGAGCCGTTTCTTTTTCAGGAAGCTGACTGTTGCAGATGGCTTGAACGACGGAGGTATTATTACTGTTGCACAGGATAGCAAAGGATTCATGTGGTTTTCATCAAGAGCAGGCCTTAACCGGTATGATGGTTACACGGTTAAAAATTATAGCCATGTTGCCGGCGACAGCACGTCAATTCCTACTTCACTTTCACGTGCTATGTCGGCCGATAGCAGTGGAGGTTTCCTGGTTGGGCTTGAAAGCGGAATGCTGGAATATAATAGCACGAACGACAGGTTTACTCCTGTAAAAGCATTAGAGAATATATGGGTTACAGAAATTGTACCTGTTGACAAAACATCCGTTTACCTGACAACAAATAAAGGACTGGTAAGGTACAACCCGGTAACAAAAGCTGCCTTGTTTTATACAAACAGGACGGATAGTATTTTTAAAACCCGTTTTAATGATATTGAGCGAAAAAAAGACATTCTTTTTCTTGCATCGAATAATGGTTTGTTTCAGTTTAACATAGTAACCGGACAGTTAAAAAAAATTGAAGTACCTCTCCTTGATGGACAAAGAATTGCAGCGTTTGCTATTGATAAGTATGAAAATTTCTGGTTCGCATCTTATGGAAAAAATGTGCTCATAAAGTTCTCACCTGATTTTCGCCGGTACGAAACATACAATCAGCATTTCGAATCGGATAACAAAACCATCAAGAACTTTGTTTCAATGCTTACAGACTCCAAAGGCAGATTGTGGATTACAACACAGCTGGATGGTTTATTACTCTACAATGAAAAAAACAACAGCTTTGATCAGTTCTTACATGATCCGTTAAAGAGATGGACGCCCAATACCAACCTGCATGGTTCTGTTTTTTGTGATAAGGAAGGAACCATCTGGATAGGTGGGAATAACGGCGTTAACTATTTCAATCCCGATAAAAATCTCTTTCGTATTATTCCCGCTTTTGATAAGGATGAAGATATCCGTAACCGTCGTGTGGCAAGAATAGCTGTAGAAGATAAAAATGGTAAACTATGGTTTGGCACTATTGATGGTGTTGTGAGCTTTGATGCAATTGCCAATCAATACAAAGAGTGGAATAACAGGGAAAACAAACCGGCTGTTTTGCATTATAATTCCATACGGGGATTGTTATGTGATGATGAAAACAATATATGGATAGCGACGGGAAAGGGAATCAACAAATACCTGCAGAAAGAAAACCGGATGCTTTTTTATACGGCAGCAGATTCTATTCCAACTTCCTTTTATTTTTCAGCCGATAAAGACCGTAATGGTAATTTTTGGTTTTCAACCAGGGATTATGATGGATTTTATTATTATAACCTGGCCGAAAAGAAATTTCACAGCATCCGTTCATTTAAAGGCCTGCAGGTGTTCGCAGGTTTTGGTGGACGTAAAGTATTTCACGACAGTAAAGGAAGATATTGGCTTGGTTTCAATGGCGATGGATTGGGTATGTTTGATCCTTCAACGGGAAAGCATTATTACTGGAACACTTCCCAAAAAGATGGAAGCAGTATTTCAGGTGATATTATTGTTGATATAACAGAAGATAAAAAAGGAATAATATGGATCAGCACATTTACAGGGTTAACCGCTATTGATCCGGTAACGTTCAATAGCCGTAATTATAATCATACCAACGGACTTATTAATAACAGTGTAAGCGCATTGGCTGTTGACGAACAAAATCGTTTATGGCTGGGTACGGGTAGCGGTTTAATGATGCTCGACAGCAGTCGCACTTATTTTACATTGTTTGGATTGCAGCACGGATTGCCTTCTATTGAATTTCCGGAACATGCTGCATCTGTTTTGCCAAACGGCGACATCATGATGGGTACGCAAAATGGTTTTATCCGTTTTGCGCCAGGTGAATTTAAAAAGGAAAATAAACGTCTTACTCCTTTTCTTACAACTATTACAGTATCTGATCATGAAGATCAATTATTATGGGGGAGTAAGATTAAACTGCACTACGATGAAAATTTTTTCACCATTGGTTTCGCTGCAATAGATTATGAAAATGCAGCAGGCACATGGTATGCATATAAACTGGATGGCGTGGATAAAAACTGGAAGTACACGCAAAACCGTTTTGCTGATTACACGAAACTATCGGGAGGTAATTATACATTTCGTGTAAAAGCATCTGTTGATCGTACAGAATGGAATGGACCTGAACAAACGATCAGCATTCATATTGCTACTGTGTTCTATAAAACATGGTGGTTTCGTTTGTTGCTGTTCTTACTGCTGATTGCAGTTGTTTACCTCGTTTATCGCTATCGTATTCGTCAGCAACAGAAATTACTGGAACTGCAAGGCAAGGCACAGCTGTTGGAAAAAGAAAAAGTGATGGTGATGTATGAAAGCTTAAAGCAACAGCTGAATCCGCATTTCCTGTTTAACTCATTAACATCTTTATCAGGATTAATTCAAACCGATCAGAAGATGGCCGGTAATTTCCTGGAGCAGATGTCGAAGATCTATCGATACATTTTAAAGAACAGGGATAGTGAACTGGTGAGTTTAAAAGAAGAACTTGCTTTTGTGCAGGTGTACATCAACCTGCAGAAAACGAGATTTAAAGATGGGTTGCAGGTGAAAATAAATGTAAACGAAGATGAGCTGCATAAAAAAATTGCACCTGTTACGTTGCAGAATTTAGTAGAGAATGCTATGAAGCATAACATCATTGATCTTGATACGCCATTGATCATTGAGCTAACAAGTGATGACGGCTACCTGTTGGTGAAGAATAACCTGCAGAAGAAGAATGTAGTGGAAACATCCAACCAGCACGGAATGAAAAGTCTGGGTTCGCTATACCAGTTCCTGAGCGAGCGGCCAATCATTACAGAAGAATCAACAACAGATTATAAGGTATCCATCCCACTGATCACCTAAACTTTATTAGTATGACAGCCATTATCATTGAAGATGAAGAGATCATTGCAA
>JAKFDY010000443.1:0-16260 GCA_036675885.1 Lacibacter sp.
CCTGGTCTCTCAATAGCAGGACCAGCTGTTGTTCGAATGTTTACACCCATTTCATTGGCAATAATCGTAGCTAACGTCGTCTTTCCTAGTCCTGGGGGACCATAAAGTAGGACATGATCTAACGTTTCTTGCCGAATTTTTGCCGCTTCAATAAATACTTCTAAATTCTCTTTTACTTTTGTTTGACCGATATATTGTTTTAATGTTAACGGGCGTAAGCTTTGTTCAAAGGATAAATCTTGAACATCCGCTTCACCAGAAATAATCCGATCATCCAATATTCGCTCACCCTTTTTCTATACTCTATCTTAAAAGAAGCTGTAGAGCCTTTTTAATATATTGTTCCGTTTGTAGTATTTCCCCTTCGAGCTTAGGGGTAATTTTCTTTATTTCTTTTTCAGAATAAGAAACAGAAGACAACAAAAGAAACTACAGCAACAAAACGAACTCACAAAACTTAAATTGCAAGGAATCCGTTCGCAGCTTAGCCCCCATTTTGTTTTCAATGCGTTGGCTGGTATTCAAAACCTGATGAATAAACAAGAAACGGGAAAAGCCACCAATTACTTAGCTGCTTTTTCAAGAATAACCCGAAGTGTGTTAGATAATTCAGCGAAAGAATTAATTACAATTGATGATGAGGTGAAGTTGTTGACAGATTATTTGCAAATGGAACAACTACGTTTTGGTTTTCAATACACTATTATTGTGGATGAGGAACTGGATAAGCACAATATTGAAATTCCGGCAATGCTGCTGCAGCCATTTGTTGAAAATGCAGTGAAACATGGCAATTCCTCATTGAAAGAAAACGGATCGATTCAAATTGAATTCCGGAAAATAAAAACGGATCTTCGGCTTTCTATTACCGACAACGGGAAAGGATTTGATAGTGGAAAAGAATACAATGGTTTAGGTCTGCAATTATCAAAAAGCAGGATTGCCTTATTCAACACAATTTATAAAGATACCCCTGCCCAGTTGAACATCGATTCATCTGCACAGGGAACAAAAGTGCTTATTACATTAAACAACTGGATATGATCAAAGCGATAATCGTTGACGATGAAAAACATAACATCGAAAACCTCAGCCTGATGATTCATAATTATTGTCCGGGAGTAAGGATTGCCGGCAGTTCGGATAATATTTCCGATGCCATTCGTCTTGTTGAAGAACAGAAACCGGATGTTGTTTTCCTCGATATTCAGATGGGTGAATCAACCGGTTTTGATCTCCTGCAAACTGTGTCTGAACGAAACTTTGAAGTAATCTTTGTTACAGCTTTTGATAAGTACGGCATACAGGCGGTAAAATTTGCAGCATTGGATTATATCCTGAAACCCATTGACACATTTGAGTTGATTACTGCAGTTGGCAAAGTGAAAGAGAAAATTGCTCACCGGCAGAATAACAAGCAGCTCGATTTTTTAATGGATTACTTGCGTCACAATGATAAGCCTGCAAAAATTGCTTTACCGCAGCAGCAGGAACTGAGATATGTAGTGATAGCCGACATCGTTCGTTGCGAAGCCCAAAATACCTATACCTGGTTCTTCTTAACAAACAACGATAAAATTTTAGTATCAAAGCCATTAAAAGAATATGATGAACTTTTAAGCCCACATGGTTTTATACGATGCCATCAAACACATTTAATCAACCCAGCATTTGTAAAAAGCTTTTTAAAGGAAGATGGAGGTAGTTTGCTCATGAACAATGGGATGAAGATTCCTGTTTCAAAGCAAAAAAAAGAGTTTGTAAAAGCGCATTTAAGTAAACCTTAGGACCCGTTCCGGGATTTTGTTGTTGTGGGAGCAAATACTTGCGGTATCTGAACTACTGTCGTATTGATTAACCAAGCGACAATATCTTTGCTGGCAAAGGAATTGCAAAAACAAGTTTATGAACATTCAAATTGGACAAATAGCCCCCGATTTTTCACTCTTCGATACTGAAAGAAAGAAAGTAAGTCTCGCCGATTTCAAAGGAAAGAACGTACTCATCCTGTTTTATCCTCAGGCTTTTTCACGCACTTGCACTGCCGAACTCTGTACTGTAAGGGATGATATTGCCCGTTATGATAACGTCAACGCACAAGTGCTGGGCATTTCAGTTGACTCTGTGTTCACCCTGAAAAGATATAAAGAAGAACAGGGGTACAATTTCCCGTTGCTCAGTGATTTTAATAAGGAAGTGTCTGCTGCCTATGATTCGTTGTATGAGAACTGGATACTTGAAATGAAAGGCGTTTCCAAAAGAAGTGCTTTTATTGTTGACAAAGAAGGTATTATTCAGTACGCTGAATTAGTGGAAACAAAAGATGCTGTGCCTGATTTTGAGGCCATCAACAAAAAACTCGAATCACTCAACTGATTCATTACCTGTATAATAAGAGGGTAAACAGGCTAGGTGTTTGCCCTTTCTTTTTTAAGAAATGTGAGAAAAAGCTTGTAAATTGCAGATAATAAAACTAAGTTTGTTTCGTTGAAACGGATTTTTACCATACTCGCCTGTATCCTTTTGATAACCACAGCAACCGCCCAGACGGACAGAACACCCGCTGGAAACGCTGAAAATGTGGTTAAGGTTGTCCGTTTTTATCCCAACCCCGCTTCTTCTTTTATCAATTTTGAGTTTAAAGAAACCCGCCTTGCAGATTTTTCTTTCAAGGTATTCAACTTTATTGGCAAGAAGGTTTTAGAGATCAATAATCTTACTCCACGTACTGTTGTAAACCTCAACGATTATTTCCGTGGTGTTTATATTTTCCAATTAACCGACCGCAGTGGTAAAATTATAGAGAGCGGTAAGTTCCAGGTAGTGAAATAGATTAAGTTTATGGTTTGTAGTTTTTTGTTTCTGGTTTTTGCACCAGATTATTGTATGTTTTAATCAAACCCGTAACACACAACTCATAACCTGTAACTGTATTTTTTCGTACTTCGTAATTTAGAACACTTGCACAATCAAAAACTTCAAATAATGTGTATTCTCCCAACCCCAAATGATCGGGTGATCGGAGCTTTGTGTTTGAAACGTAACCTGGCGTAATTGCCTGCGTGCATCTTTTGCTGCCATTTGAATAATCTCTAAAAACAAATCGGGTTGCACAAGATTGGTACAGGAAGATGTAACAAGAAAACCACCCGGCTTTACGAGTTTCATACCACGTAGATTGATCTCCTTATAGCCAGTGATCGCTTTTTGTATTGTTGCTCTTGATTTGGTGAATGATGGCGGATCTAGCATCACCACATCGTATTGCTTTCCTTCCTTCACCCATGTCTTCAAAACATCAAACGCATTCACACATTCAAATTTGCATTTATCGGCAACACCATTCAACTCTGCGTTTTTGTTACACATCGAAATAGCGCTTTCAGATATATCAAGCCCATGCACACTCTTTGCTCCATATTTTGCTGCATGAATTTCAAATGTACCGGTGTAAGTAAATGCACCTAATACTTCTGCATCTTTCACAATATGCTGTATGTGTCTGCGGTTATCCTGCTGATCGAGGAAGTAACCCGTCTTTTGCCCATTGGCAATATCAACATGAAACTTCAATCCATTTTCATTGATGATGATATTTGTATCGAAAGGTTCACTTAAGAAACCTTTCTTCTGCTCCATGCCTTCCAGTTCACGGATTGGAACGTCATTACGTTCGTAAATGCCTTTTGGCTGAAAGATCTGGTTGATCGCTTTTACAATGGCATCCTTCCACATATCAATACCCAGCGCCAGTGTTTGAATAACGAAATAATCGTTGAATTTATCAATGATCAGTTGTGGTAATCCATCAGCTTCGCCAAAGATCAAACGACAGTTCTCAATGTATCCCATTTGCCGGCGTTGCTTCCATGCTTCAGTCAGCTTACGTAAAAAGAAATCATCATTTATTTCTTCATTCTTCTTTCTTGTAAGTATACGAACAAGTATCTGCGATTTCGGATTGATATAACCCCTGCCTAAAAACTTATCGTCATGTGTATGCACATCCACAATAGCACCTGCTTCTGCATTTCCATCCACACGGTTTACTTCATTCGCAAATACCCATGGATGCCCGTTTGCTACACGTTGAGAGATCTTTCTGTTGAGCGTCACTTTTGTCATAGCCGGCAAAGGTATTTTTAAAATATGAGTTTCATGCAACGAAATCAGTTGTATGCAGGTCAATCGAAAAAACACTTATGAAATCATATTATCTTTTATTCTTTAGTTCCCTGCTGTTGTTTTCTGCATGCAGCAAACCTTATGCACCAGAAGGAAGTTTTAAAGCCAAATTGCTGGCATCGTTCTGTGCCTATCATATTGTTCAGATCGAAGATGCAGATGGGAAAGGACGTGGAATGGATTGGACTGATCCTTCCGGTAAGGAATATAAAAATGTATTTACCGTAAAAAATCATTGTGATTTTGCAAAAACAGGGATCAAGGTGGGTGATACATTTGAGGCAGTAATTATTGATGATCCTGTTGAAACAAGCTGTGTAGTATGTATGGGTTTTATGGAAACACCGCCCCTGCAATGTAATATTAAAGTGATTGATTAAGTTTTTCTGTTTTATGTTTAGGTAGGCATCCGGAAACGGGTGCTTTTTTGTTTTTAATCCTGTTGATTTAAAGGCAGCAGGACAATTTGTCCCAATTCATCCATTGGCAATATTCTTGACCAGCTTACCTTTGCCGACAATTTTACGTTTTATGGAACAAAAGACGAACGAAATGACAGAACAAAACGCAACGGAGGTGAATAATGCCGCCTTTAGTGCCGATATTAATACGGATGAAAACATTGCAGGTGTTAACCACCTGAATGAGCAAATTGCTGAAGAAACAGAACTGGAGAAGTTAAAAGAGGCTGTGGAAGAGGAGAAAAAGAAATATCTCTACCTCATGGCCGAATTCGACAATTTCCGTCGCCGCACCGCAAAGGAAAGGGTGGAGCTGATGCAAACAGCCGGGAAAGAAGTGATTGTTTCAATGCTTGAAGTGCTGGATGATGCCGACCGTGCAGAAGCCGAACTGAAAAAAAATGACGGGGTAGATGAAGGAATAAAGCTTGTGTTTCATAAACTCCGTTCAACCTTGCAAAATCGTGGTTTGAAAGCAATGGAAACAAAAGGACAGGATTTTGATGCTGATAAACATGAAGCTATTACAGAAATTCCCGTTCCAAATGAAGAACTGAAAGGAAAAGTGATCGATGAAATTGAAAAAGGTTATTTACTAAACGATAAGATCATCCGCTTTGCAAAAGTGGTGGTAGGGAAATAAAGCTGTAAGCTGTAAACTGCGAGCTACGAGCCGGTTTACAGTTTCATTTTTTTGCTCGTAGCTAATAGCTAAAAGCTGGTAGCTTATTTATGTCAACCAAAAGAGATTTTTACGAAATACTGGGAGTAGGCAAATCTGCTTCTGCGGACGAGATCAAAAAAGCGTACCGCAAAGTAGCCATGCAGTATCACCCCGACCGTAACCCCGGAAACAAAGAAGCCGAAGAGAAATTTAAAGAAGCTGCTGAGGCTTACGAGATATTAAGTGATACTGATAAAAAAGCACAGTATGATCGTTACGGGCATGCCGGTGTAAGTGGCAATGGCCGTGGTGGATTTGGTGGCGGTCATAACATGAATATGGATGATATCTTCAGCCAGTTTGGAGATATTTTTGGTGATGATGTATTTGGCAGTTTCTTTGGTGGAGGTGGCGGCCAACGCAGAGGCGGTGGCGGCGGACGAGCAAGAGGTGTTCGGGGAAGCAATCTTCGTGTCCGTATCAAATTGAATTACGAGGAGATCGCAAAAGGCGCCAGCAAAACCATCAAAGTAAAAAAATACGTTAGCTGTAATACCTGCGGCGGCACCGGTGCAAAAGATAAAAGCAGTATGCAAACCTGCGGTACCTGCGGCGGCAGCGGCCAGGTAAGGCGTGTACAAAATACTTTCTTGGGGCAGATGCAGACGGTTACAACCTGTCCAACCTGTAACGGCGAAGGCTCAACCATAGCACACAAGTGTACAGCGTGTAAAGGTGAGGGCAGAGTTTATGGCGAAGAAAATATCACCATTGAAATACCTGCAGGTGTACAGGAAGGCATGCAGCTGAATGTGAGTGGCAAAGGAAATATGGGCGAACGTGGTGGCGCTCCCGGCGACCTGATTGTGTTGATCGAAGAAGAAACGCATCCACAGTTACACCGTGATGGATTAAATGTGGCGTATGATCTGCATATTTCTTTCCCCGATGCAGTATTCGGTATCCAGGCCGAAGTGCCTACTATCGACGGTCGTGCAAAGATCAAAATACCACCGGGCACGCAAAGCGGTAAAGTGTTCCGTTTAAAAGGAAAAGGTTTTCCTGCTGTACAGAGTTATGAAAAAGGTGATCAATTGATCTATGTAAATGTGTGGACGCCGCAACATCTTACATCAGAAGAAAAAGCAATGTTGGAAAAATTGCAGCAAGGACAGAATTTTCAACCCAAACCGGAAAAAGGGGAAAAGGGGTTCTTTGAACGGGTGAGAGAGATGTTTGGCTAAATTAGAAAGTAGAAAATAGTTAGAGGCGACTGAGAAAACAGCTCGCCTCTTTTTTTATGCCTCGTCAGACGCCCTCGTCGGATGGAGGAAGTTGAGTTTTTCGATGTCAATCTCGACTATCGCTCGGTTGACAACCCCGCCCTTCGACTGCACTCAGGGCTTCGTTCGATTCCTTATTTTTACGGCTTTCCAAATACCTGGCAAACATGAGTAACAATCTGATTTATTCCATTCCGGCACGGTTTCGCCGTATTGAAAATCTGCACATCCTTTTCTGGTTGATTAAAGATGCGTGCTGGGCCGTGAACTTCAGACCACTTGGTATGATCATGATTGTTCCCACTGTTCTGGCAGCAATAATCATCGCATGGCAAACCCGCAAGATCGTATCAGAGCTTGTGCATAATCTGGCTGTGGTGTTCTGGATTATTGCCAACTGCACATGGATGATCGGGGAGTTTTATGGCTGGGATGAAGGGCCATTCGGTTTACGCCGGATGGCGTTAATACCCTTTGGCATCGGCCTGCTGATACTTACAGTGTATTATATTCTTTTTTACAGCAATCGCAAATTCAGCGAAAAGATCATAGCGCAAACAAAAGAAGTGCTGAACGAAGAACTCAGTCATCAACCCCAAAAAAAATCAGCCTGATTCTGCTTCGGTCGGTTACCGCTCAATAGTTATCTTTGCGCACCTTAGCAAACCGTTTATGTTGAAGATGTTAAGTTTCGGAACTCCTTCACTTTTCATTTTCAACTTTCAATTTTAAACTTTACTATGTATCGTTCTCATACCTGTGGCGAATTAAGAAGTAATCATGTTGGTAACACCGTAACCCTGGCCGGCTGGGTGCAAACTGTTCGCAAGTTTGGAAGTATTACGTTTGTTGATCTCCGTGACCGTTACGGCATTACCCAATTATTATTTGGTGAAGACCTGAATAAAGAGCTGGATGAGAATCCACTTGGTCGTGAGTTTGTGTTACAGGTAACAGGTGCGGTAAATGAACGCAGTAATAAAAACCCAAATATTGCTACAGGCGATATAGAAATTTTAGTTCAGTCATTCAAAGTGTTGAATAAATCAGCAGTTCCTCCTTTTACTATCCAGGACGATACGGATGGTGGTGATGACCTGCGTATGAAATACCGTTTCCTCGATCTGCGCCGTAATGCAGTAAAACGGAATATTGAATTGCGTTATGCGGTGAACCGTGCTGCAAGAAATTACCTGCATGGCAACGGTTTTATGGATATTGAAACACCGTTCTTAATTAAATCTACACCGGAAGGTGCAAGAGATTTTGTGGTGCCGAGCAGAATGAACCCCGGACAGTTTTATGCATTGCCGCAAAGTCCACAAACATTTAAGCAATTGTTGATGGTGAGTGGATACGATCGTTACTACCAGGTGGTGAAATGTTTCCGTGACGAAGATCTGCGTGCTGATCGTCAACCCGAGTTTACACAGATCGATTGTGAAATGGCATTTGTTGAGCAGGAAGATATTCTCAACATGTTTGAAGGAATGATAAAATCGATCTTCAAAGATGTAAAGAACATCGACTATACCGAAGCAGTTGAACGCATGACATGGGAAGAAGCGATGTGGCAATACGGAAACGATAAGCCAGACATTCGTTTTGAAATGAAGATCTGCAATCTCAAATTTCCTGCACATACATTTCCAACAAAACAAAGTCAATCGGCTTTAATTGATGGTGTGGATTTTAAAGTGTTTGATGATGCAGAAACAGTAGTTGCGATTGCAGCTCCCGGTTGCAGTGAATATACACGCAAACAAACCGATGAGTTAACTGAGTGGGTGAAACGTCCGCAGGTTGGTATGAAGGGTTTGGTGTTCATTAAGTGTAATACTGATGGAACCTACAAAAGCAGTGTCGATAAATTTTACAGCGAAGAAAAATTAAAAGCCATTGCTGAAGCAAGTAATGCAAAAGCAGGTGATTTGATTTTGATACTTGCAGGTGCAGAAGAACGCACACGCAAAGCCATCAGTGATTTGCGTATGTATATGGCTGATAAGCTGGGCTTGCGCAAAGCTGATGATTTCAAATTGTTGTGGGTGCTCGACTTCCCGTTGTTTGAATTTGCATTGGAAGACCAGGATGGAGGTGGAGCCGGTCGTTGGGTGGCAAGGCATCATCCGTTCACCAGTCCAAAACCATCCCATATTGAGACGATGATCAACAACAACCCGAAAGTTGACGATCTTGATAAATATCTTGAGCATCCATATGCAGGCATTAAAGCCAATGCGTATGATATGGTATTGAACGGAAATGAAATTGGTGGTGGTTCAATCCGTATCTACCAACGTGAACTGCAGGAAAAAATGTTTGCCGCATTAGGTATGGATGCAGAAGAACAACAACACAAGTTTGGTTTCTTACTGGGAGCCTTTGAATATGGTGCACCGCCACATGGTGGTATTGCGTTTGGTTTCGATCGTTTGTGTGCAATCCTCGGTGGCAGCGAAAGTATCCGTGATTTTATCGCCTTCCCGAAAAACAATTCAGGAAGAGATGTAATGCTTGATGCGCCAAGTGCAATTGATGCAAAACAGTTTAATGAGTTGCAGATAAAGCTGGATTTGAAATAAGATGAGTTTAAAACAAAGAATACATGTTGCGCTGAACTTGATGCAAATTCTGTTTTCTCTCATTGCATTTGGTTGGGTATTCTTTATTGGAAACAGAGACGTTGCACATACAGATGTAGGCAGCATCATATCCTTAATTATACTTGTTTCATTATTTATTAACAGTGTGTCTAATGTTTACTTTGTTAGAAATGGAATAGAATTAGAACAGGGAAATGCATCAATTATAATTGTCAGATTTATTATTTGTTTTTTTGCTACACTTAGTACTGTCGCATTGTTTCTGATTTCATTTTTAATGAGCGCTACTGTGTTATTTTCATCCTATCCAAATGAGGATGGCCGGGCCGTTTTCTTATTATGTATTGTTATTGGGTTTGCATTATTCAGCTTGATAGTAATGATTAACAGCATTAATTTCAGAAATGAGCAAAAAATAATACTTGCAAAAAAGGAAAGTAATTTAGTTAAATCTATAGGTACAACAGAACATGAGTAGTATTATTTTTTACCGCATCTCCTCTTATTTCCTTTTGGTCATCGCTGCAATCTTTGGCATTGCCGCATTGTTTGCATTACTGGTTGCATTATCAAACCCTGCATTGTTGCTTAGTGTGTTTGTGATTGTAGCGGTTGTGATCTATAGCATAGCTAGTTTCCTGTTCGTGCTGAATGGAATTGATGGCAAACGTCAGCTTCAGCCAAAGTTGCGTGACTGGATAAAAGTTAATGCTTACGTTGCTCTTGTGTTTGTGATGATGAATATCTTCCAGTCAATTGCTGTGCTTCAAAACCCGGCTATTCTTTCCGATGCTGTTAAGCAGGTTACTGATATGCAGCAAGCTAAATCGCCGGTATCTTCTGCTTTGATGTTGCGGGTCATGAAAGCAGTTGTTTGGTTTATGCTTTTTTACGCCGTTATACTCGGTGTTCATATCAGTTTTACATTTCGTTACCTGAAGCAATATGCTCACCTGTTTGATGAAAAAAATAATAACAATCCAGCCGGCAATTCTTTTTAACACAATTCACTTCCTGCTTCTTCGTTTCTTTATGCAAACGAAACCTATGCGCATTCTTCTCATTAGCTTGGTTGCAGCCATCAGTCTTTTTTCCTGTAAGAAGAAAGATAAGGATGCCAATGGCGCACAAACGTTGCTCAATGTGAAATACGGAACTGATGCAAAGCAAGCAATGGATATATATCTGCCTTCGGGGAGAAGTACAACTGCAACTCCTGTTCTTATTTTAATTCATGGTGGCGGCTGGACGGAAGGCAGCCGGGCCGATCTCAATGCTTATGTTGATACACTCAAACGTCGTGTTCCGCAATATGCCATCTTCAACATCAGTTATCGTTTGGCAGCGAATGGACAAAATCTTTTTCCGTCACAAGAACAGGATGTAAAAGCAGCGATCGAATTTATTTTAAACAAACAAAACGAATACAGAATATCCGGCAGGTTTGCATTGATTGGTGCAAGTGCAGGTGCACATCTGGCTTTGCTTCATGCATATAAATACACAACACCTGTAAAAGCAAAAGCCGTTATTTCATTCTTTGGTCCAACTGAGTTAGTGCAGTTGTACAATAACCCGCCCAATCCCTTTGTGCCTGCATTATTAACAGAGGTCACAGGTGCAACTCCAACTTCTAATCTTACTATTTACCAGCAATCATCACCATTTAATTTTGTAGTGAGCGGCAGTGCGCCAACATTACTCCTGCATGGCAGCAACGATATTGTTGTGCCGTCTTCACAATCGGCTATCCTGCATGATAGGCTTAACACGGCAGGTGTTTCAAATCAGTATATATTGTACCAGGGTGGGGGGCATGGCGATTGGAGTCCGTTGATTTATTATGATGCGTTCAATAAAATTGATGCATTTTTAAAACTTTATCATCCATAAAAAAAGAGGCATACCGTTTCTCATATCTGCTCTCTTAAATTTCCATAATTGCTATAACTTGCCTGCATGCAGGCTCCATTAGCAGAACGCTTACGTCCAAAACAATTGAATGATCTTGTAGGTCAACAACACCTTACTGGACAAGGCGGCATTCTGCAAAAAGCCATTGCCAGCGGCAACATTCCCAGTATGATCCTGTGGGGGCCTCCCGGTGTTGGGAAAACAACCATCGCCAATATTATTGCGCATAATGTGAATGCTACGTATTATCAATTAAGTGCCATCAGCAGTGGAGTGAAAGATGTGCGTGAAGTAATTGAACAGGCGAAACAGGAAACAAAAGCCATTTTATTTATTGATGAGATCCATCGTTTCAATAAAGGCCAGCAGGATGCATTATTAGGTGCTGTTGAAAAAGGAATCATTACACTCATTGGTGCCACTACAGAAAATCCTTCGTTTGAAGTGAACAGTGCCTTGCTCAGCCGTTGCCAGGTATTTGTGTTGAAAGCATTGGATGAAAATGATCTTGTTGGGTTGTTGCAAAAAGCAATTGCGGATGATGTTGTGTTGAAAGAAAAAAAGATCGAGTTAAAAGAAACTGAAGCACTAATCCGGTTAAGCGGTGGCGATGCACGGAAATTATTAAACCTGCTGGAAATTGTCACTGATAGTTCAGGTAATGAAATGCTGATAACAGATGAACTGGTGTTGCAAACTGTTCAGCAAAAAATGGCTTTGTATGATAAGAGTGGTGAGCAGCATTACGATATTATTTCTGCATTTATCAAATCCATTCGTGGAAGCGATCCCAATGCAGCGGTGTATTGGCTGGCACGTATGATCGAAGGCGGCGAAGATGTAAAATTTATTGCCCGTCGTTTATTGATCCTTGCCAGTGAAGATATAGGCAATGCAAATCCCAATGCATTGTTACTCGCCAACGCTACGTTTGATGCAGTGAATAAGATCGGCTATCCCGAATCAAGTCTCATCTTATCACAATGTGTAATTTATCTTGCTTCGAGCGCTAAAAGTAATTCGGCTACAGTTGCCATTGGAAATGCAATGGCTGCCGTTAACCAATTTGGTGATCTGTCTGTTCCTCTGCATATCCGTAATGCACCAACAAAGCTCATGAAGAATATGGATTATGGGAAAGGCTATCAGTATTCGCACAGTTATGAAAACAATTTTTCTATACAGGAGTATTTGCCGGAAAAGATTGTTGGCACAAAATTTTATGAGCCGGGTAAAAATATAAGAGAAGAGGAGTTAAGAAGGTTTCTGAAACAACTCTGGAAAGAAAAATATAATTATTAAGATCGATTTGCAATGAAACTCAACTGGACGGTAAAAAAGTTTGATGCATTAACGCCATACGAGTTATACGACATTATGTGGCTGCGTAATGAAGTGTTTGTGGTAGAACAAAACTGTGTGTATCAGGATGCTGATTATAAAGATCAGAAAGGCTGGCATTTAATGGGAGTAGATGAAGAGGGTAAGTTGATGGCCTATGTACGATTGTTGCCTGCAGGGGTTTCGTATGAAAAAGAACCTTCTATTGGCAGGGTGGTTACAAATCCGGCTGCCAGGGGCAAAGGAGTTGGAAGAGAACTAATGGAGATAGCTATTCGTCAATGCGAAGAGCTTTTTGGAAAACTGGATATAAAGATCGGGGCACAGTTTTATTTATTTAATTTCTATACATCGTTTGGTTTTAAGCAAACAAGTGAGATTTATCTTGAAGATAATATTGAGCATATAGAAATGATTCGGAATTCTGAAAACTAATAGGTAATTTTACTTAACACCACAAGTAAAACTGCTTAAAAGCCTATGCCAGTAAGGGTTTCCACCGATTCAGCGAAAGAAAAAATTTTGAACTTCAAGATTTGTTTTCTAATATTGCCTTGTCGTATCCAATACAAGAAAAACCAAATATCCGATTCTATGAAATTACGTACAATGTACATTCCCCTGTACGCAATACTGCTCATTCTATGTAGCATTCAAGATCTGAATGCACAGGTTGGATTATCTACAGCAAATTCCCGGTTTGAAATTGGTTTGGATTTTGGCCCGATGAGTTTCCTTGGTGACCTTGGTGGTAACCGTGGACGAGGAGGCTATGGTCCTAAAGACAACAACATACCTGTAACGAATGCGATCATTGGTATTTCTGCATCTTATTATCCTGCAGAGTGGATCGGGTTACGATTGTCAGGTAACTATGGTAAAATGGAAGGTGATGATCGCTTGGTGAAGCAAAAGCAACCGGCTGATACATATGAAGGTTCAAGAAAGTACAGGAACATCACATTCCGCTCACCTCTGTACGAAGCTTATGCAGCACTTGAAATATATCCAACAGCATTTATTGGTTTAAAGAACGGATCAGGCTTGCCACGTTTTCGCCCCTACGGCATTGTTGGTTTTGGTGTGTTTAAATTTAAACCACAAGGTTTGTATAAAGATCCTGCCGGTAATGAATCATGGATTGATCTGAAACCACTTCGTTTGGAAGGACAAGGAATGGTTGAAACAGGAATTCCTGAATACAGTTTAGTGAATTATGCTATTCCAATGGGCGTAGGCATCAAATATGATATTACAGAGCGAGTAACATTTGCAGTAGAACTCATCCATCGTAAAACTGGAAGTGATTACATTGATGATGTAAGTAATAAATACATTGATCCCGCTTTGTTCGATAAATACTTAACACCAAGCCAGGCAACGTATGCAAAATACCTGGCCAATCCAAGTTCATTTTATCCGAATTCAAATCCGTCTTATACACCTTACCGAATTGGTAAGAAAAGAGGTAACCCATTAAAAAACGATTCTTATTTCTCCAGTACATTCAGGCTAACGTGGAAGATAGGCGATGTTTACGCAGACTGGTTCCGAAATAAGAACTCAATGAAATGCCCGCAATACTTTTAGCGAATAATTTTTATCCATACCCAAATCCCTAAAAAATGAAAACTGAAATCCCCAAAACAAAAGCAAAAGCGCTATCTAACAATCCCGAGCTGACTATTTGGTTGCTTCGTGTAGGATTAGTTACACTCTATGTTGTGCTTTACATCTTTAAGAAAAAACTCTATCTATAACTTCTTAAGCAAAGTATGTAATAAACGTTAGTCCGTACCCTTCTCATAATGTTCCAATCCTGTGAAAATCCAATGAGAACCAGCGACCGATATTTATTTCACCATGCTTTGCTTATTCTTTTAATTAGATAAACTATCTATATGTAAGATCTTTGAACGAAGTATGCAATAAACGTTAATCCGTACCCCTTTTCTCAATTTTTTTTAATCTTGAGAAAATGAAAAAGAGAACCAGATCGATATTTATTTCACCATGCTTCGTTCATTTTTTTCCCAGTGTTAAACCAAGACAATCCTAATGATTTAGCAAAGTATGCAATAAACGTTAGTCCGTAACCTTTCTAAAGTTTCCAATCCTGTGAAAATCTGAAGAGAGAACCATAGACTGATATTTATTTCACCATGCTTTGCTTTGTTTCTCTTGGTCCGTACTCTATCCTGTTGCCCCCCATTGGTTCGGGGGGCTTTTTTTGTATAGATGATCGTGTTTATTTATCATCTTCATCAAGACCATCGAAGAAGCTGTTGGGATCAAATGGCTCATCGTCTTCGGGGAAAGTTGATGGGTCGTTAAACAGATGCCATTCATCGGGCAGATCATTTTCTTTATCAAAACATTTCACCCATTCTACAAATATCTTACGGAACTCATCAATTTCGTTACGCATCACGTGTACATACTTCTCATCCATATCGTGCATGATATGGCAGTTCCATACAGCATTCCGTAATTCGCAGGCAGCAACTTTTATTACAACAGCCGATTCCATAACAATGCTGTACACATCATCAACCGCCATTGCGCCGCTTATTTTTGCAGGGAGTTTATATGCATTTTCCATGAGCCAGTGCCGGGCGTGTTCTGCATCTTCAGTTTCGGGCAGCAAGCTGTTGATGGTTGTTGCCAGGTTAAGCAGTTCTATTGATTTGCGTTTTAAAGCCTTGGCATGTTGCTTAATGGGTTTCCATGATTCACCAGTTTCATGGTCATCTTTTTCAAAATCATCGGGGTTGAGAAAAAGGTCATCAGCTTCTGCCATAAGAAATCAATTTCGGTTGTTATAATTCAACTTTTAAAAATCTTGCCGTGTGGCTTTCTTTGCAACTGAGTAATTCTTCCGGTGTTCCTTCGAATAAAATTTCACCGCCACCATCGCCACCTTCAGGTCCAAGGTCGATGATATGATCGGCAACTTTTATTACATCCATATTGTGTTCAATCACAAGTACAGTATTACCTCTGTCGGTTAATTTATTCAGCACATCGAGCAAATGCTGAATATCCTGAAAGTGCAAACCTGTTGTAGGTTCATCGAGAATATAAAATGTTTTGCCGGTATCTTTTTTTGCAAGCTCGGTTGATAATTTTACACGTTGTGCTTCACCACCGCTTAAAGTAACTGCACTTTGCCCAAGTGTGATATAGCCAAGCCCCACATCTTCCAGCACTTTTATCTTGCGATAGAGATAGGGAACCGGTTGAAAGAATTCGACTGCTTCTTCCACTGTCATATCCAGCACATCAGCAATTGATTTTCCTTTGTAACGAATTTCAAGTGTTTCACGGTTGTAACGTTTACCATTACATTTTTCGCAATGCACATACACATCGGGTAAGAAATTCATTTCAATTACACGCATGCCACCACCTTCACACACATCACATCTGCCTGTTTTTACATTGAACGAAAAACGCCCTGCATTGTAACCCCTGATCTTTGCTTCCGGCACTGCAGAAAACAATGTTCTGATCTCTGTAAAGAAACCGCAATAGGTTGCAGGGTTACTTCTTGGCGTGCGGCCAATGGGCGATTGATCAATTTCAATTACCTTATCAATATGCTCCAATCCTTTGATGCTTTTGTAGGGCATCGGATTGGCTTTTGAATCATAGCAATATTTACTGAGAATAGGATAGAGTGTTTCGTTAATGAGAGTGCTTTTGCCACTGCCACTAACACCTGTAACAACAATCAACTTGCCCAATGGAAATTTTGCATTCACATTATTGAGATTGTTACCACTTGCACCTTTCAGTTCAATAAA
>JAKFDY010000444.1:0-2165 GCA_036675885.1 Lacibacter sp.
ACAAGACCCATAATAAACCCGGTAAGCCCCACGAGCGGAAACGATTTGTAACCGATCATGTAACACTGGCGCACAAACTCGCTGAATTCAAAACGGGGTTGCATAGTTTGCCCGATAAACCGGAAGGAAAAACGGCCCAGCAGGCCGGTTTCAACGAGCATTTTTTTGAGCGTGGCAAACATGATTGCCGAAAATTAATACCAAAAGTTGAAAATAACCAGTTGTTGCCAAATGAAGACTGTCAGCCATGCTTGTGATGTATATCAGAAGCATGGCTGATTTATAACTATGCTTGTATGGAGAGGATTTTATCTCTTGCAATTAAACAACTGCCCATTACACCGGCTTTTTCGCCAAGCTTCGAAAGTTTCAGTTGTGTATCGCTGTTAACAATGGCGGGAGAATATTTATTAATAGCGGTTCTGATGGGCAGGCGAAGGTAATCACCTGTTTCCGATAAGGTGCCGCCAAGGATCAACAGTTCAGGGTTGAAAATATTAATGAGCATGGCAAGTCCACGACCGATCTTATCAGCAATATCAGCCAGTAATTCAATACAAAGTACATCTTCGTTTTTTGTGGCTTGAATAATATCCAGCAATTTAATTTCTGCAAGATCTTTTTTCTGATCAAGTATGGTTGAGGTGGAGCCCATCGCTATTTTTTCTCTGAATTTGCGCAGCAGCGATAAGCCGGAAGCTTCAGTTTCAAGACATCCTTTCTTACCGCAGTAACAAATAATTTCATTATCAAACATGGGGATGTGCCCAAACTCGCCGCTAAAACCTGATTTGCCGTAGTATAGTTTTCCATCAATTAAAATACCCAGGCCAATACCATAATCGAGATTAACGAAGAGTACATTTTTTTCGTTCTGCACTTCACCACAACAAAACTCACCGTACGACATTGTTTTGGTATCATTCTCCTGGAAACTTTGGATGCCTGTTTCACGAAGAAGAATTTTTGACAGCGGTTCTTCAAGAAAATTAAAATAGTTATAGTTATGATCAGTTGTAGTACTGATGCGGCCTGAAAGACTCACACAAATGCTCAGCACTTTACTTTCATCAACAGGAAGTTCAGAAATAAATTTCTTTATGATGGCGATTAACTGATCAAGTGATTCAGTTGTGTTTTCTAATTTGTAGGGAAGTTTTTCGGCAGTGCTGATCAATTGTTTTTTAAAGTCGAGAAATCCAATGTTGATGTAATAACGCTTTACATCAACACCAATAAAAAAACAGGCTTCCGGCACAAGACCATAAATACTTGCCGGGCGGCCACCGGTTGAATCTACTTTGCCATAATCTTTTAGTAAACCATCGTCTATCATTTCGTTTACAAGACTTGTGGTTTTAGGAACACTGATGTTTAATTCATGGCTCAACTCGGTGATGGTGGTATTGCCATTGGCATCGAGATAATTGATCAAAGAGCGTTTGAGCGCTTTGTTTTTATTCACGACAATAGATACGTTTTCATCACTGAAAACATCGAAAAGCTGATGTTGTGCCAACATGGAGAGTAATCTGTTTATTAAGTGTAGCCCGAATGTAGGTTCTTTTATATAAAATCGAGAAAAAGCGAAAGACTAACTAAGAAAAATGAACAAGTTCGGCAGGAGGCTAGTCTTCTTTATGCAACTGTATCAAATAATCAAACAGGTTTGTTTCTGTTCCAATACCTAATTTCTTCCGTAAGCGGTAACGGCTGATCTCTACACCACGCACCGATATATTCATCAGCTGTGCAATTTCTTTGGTGCTTAAATTCATGCGCAGGTAAGCGCAGAGTTTTATTTCATTATTGGTAATGGAAGGATGTGTTTCTTTTAAGCTTACGATAAAATCGCTGTGCACTTTATCAAAGTGCTTGGTGAAGTTTTCCCATTCTTTATCCATGTTATCATCTTCACCCAATGATTTCATCATCTTCTTCAGTTCACTCACAGCTTGTGGATTGTCAGTTACTTTCATTACATGCCCCAGCTCTGTTTTGATTTTTGTAAGAAGCTCACCTTTTTTTACAAGATGCATGGCTGAAGATGCAAGCTCAGAGTTTTTAAAGTTGATCTCCACTTCCAGTTTTTCATTACGCAGTGTTACCAGTTCGCTTTCCGTTTTACTGCGTTCAAGGTCGTAGATATATTGCAGGCGTTTTTG
>JAKFDY010000445.1:0-2811 GCA_036675885.1 Lacibacter sp.
ATTGCATTGGTGGTGGAAGCAAAAGCCCAGATGAAAATACCTGCGAGTGAAAAAATATTCCGCATTACATTCGAAATTGCGAGGGCCCGTTCGCCGTGATGTTCAATCAAAATATAAAAGATCAACCAACTGATAAGACTGATGGAAAACTGTCCGATGAGTGGTGCTGAAACATTCAGGATAAGTTTAGTGAGTTCTTTACTGTAACGCAGGCAACTGAACAAATGAAAACGCAGGTGCAACCGCTTTACAAAAATGAGCAGGAACACCACGATCATACCAATGAACTCTGCCAGTACCGATGCATAAGCTGCACCATTAAAACCCAGCTCAGGTAAACCGAAATGACCGTAAATAAATCCGTAATCGAAAAAGATATTGGCACCTGCTTCAAACAAAGTACCGATCATAAGGTAGCGGCTGTTATTCGTTCCCACCAAAAATGCATTCCCCATCTGAAAGAGATAAAGAAAAGGAAGTCCCCACACACGTATCTTTAAAAAGTTCACAGCACTGGCATCCACATTTTGCGAACGCAATGCATAATCGAAGATTATAGGTGCAAACAGGTAGGTGAGTGCAATACCGATGGCTGCAAAAATGAAGGCAATACGCACACCCTGCGAAAAAATCTTCCCGATCTCTTCCAACCTGTTTTCACCGGCTCTTCGTGCAATGAGCGATTGAATGGCATTGTTCAATCCATTTCCAACAACGGCCACCACAAGGAAATACACACCCGTAATGCCTGCAGTGCCAAGTGCAGCTTCACCCAATCCACTCAGGAAAAAATTATTGGCCGTGAAATTAAGAAAAGGTACCAGCAGCGATAAACTGATGGGTAATGAAATGGAAAGAATTTGTCGGTTGGTAATTTCCAGTTGCAGGTTATTCTTCGGTAAGGCCGTGTCCAAGCTGTTTCGTTTTTGGCGAAAATAGGAAGAAAGCTGCTAGCTTCTCGCTGCCAGCTGCAAGCGAAGACAGAAGAATGCTGCAAGCAAAAACGTGGCATTGTATTGGCAGGTAGCGAACAGCGAGGGCTTGTAGCTATTGGCTGGCAGCTAACAGCTTTTTCGTATTATTGCAGCAATTGAACAATGATAACTGTGTTACATCCTTCTGTATTTATTGAATCGGACGAAGCAAAACATGTTGATACTGCAGGTGCTTACCTGTTGGTGCAAACGGGTAGCGGATTTATTGGTTTTGCGTCGTTTCAGCCCACGGAAAAGAAAGTGAACAGTTGGGTGGTATTTGAACTTGATCAGCAGATCAGCGCTGCACAACTGGAAGAGAAACTCAGCGCTATTGCTGCAGCTTATACCTGGGTGCATACCAATTACCAGAAAGTGATCTTATTGCAATATGCTCCTTTAAATGTGCTGGTGCCTGCAATACTCAACAGCGATGCAGGTAAAGAACAATTATTACAATTGGTGCATGGTCCGCAAACAAACCGTGTATTGGTGAAAGATATTGTGTTGCAGCAAAGCCTCGTAAATCATTACGCAGTTGATGCAGATCTGGCTTCGTTATTAAATAAACGTTTCCCGAAAGGAGAGTGGTGGCATGTGCAGTCGTTGCTGTTAACAAAAACAGCAGCAGGTGAAGCAAGGATAACAGCAACCATTCGTTTTAATGAAGTGCAATTAACGGTTGAGAAAAACGGCAACTGGTTATTACTGCAATCATATAATTATCACACACCGGAAGATGTGTTGTATTATATTCTTAACGCCATGCAACAGCTTGATCTTACGCAGGAAGAAACCACTGTTTATTTGCAGGGTATGATCGATCAGCATTCAGCTTTGTATGATGTGTTGCATCTCTACATTTTAAATTTGCAGTTGAAAGATGAACTGCAGTTCAGTTTTCCTCCTGCAACCGAAGAGCATCCGGTACATTTATCAGCTTCACTCGACCAGGTTTTAGTATGCGTATCATAAGTGGAAAATTCGGCGGACGAACATTTCAGCCACCGGCTAAAATGCCTTACACAAGACCAACAACTGATCTTGCAAAAGGTGGTTTGTTCAATGTGATTGAAAACAATCTCGATATTGAAAGTCTCAAAACATTAGACTTGTTTGGCGGCACGGGCAGCATCAGTTATGAACTGGCGAGCCGTGGTGCAACCGACCAGACCATTGTAGAAAAAGATACCAATATGGCTGCATTTATACAGCAGACCAATAACAAACTCGGTACAAATCTGAAAGTGGTGAAGATGGATGTATTCAAATACATCGAACATTGTAACGAAAAATTTGATTTCATTTTTGCAGGTCCGCCATATGCATTGGGCACCATTGATGAGTTGCCGAAGATGATCTTTAAACATGAACTTCTTAATGAGGGCGGTTGGTTTGTATTAGAACATACTCCACGCAACAGTTATACACAGTTTCCTTTTTTCAGGGCAGAGCGTAACTATGGCACCACCATCTTTTCTATCTTCGTAAACAAACCCAAAGAAGAATGACGAAAAAAGAGGCAAGGAAAGTATTTAAAGAAAAACGGTTAAGCCTCACCGTGGGAGAACGCAACAGGTTTGATGATTTGATTCTGATCCATTTTCAGCAACTGCCTTTACCCGATCTTTTCTACGTTCACACGTACCTCGCCATTAAAGAACAGCTGGAAATAGAAACCGACCATTTACTGCATTACCTTGAATTCCGGAACCCGGAGTTGAAGATCGTTATACCACGCATGGATCATGAAAAAAATGAACTGCTGCATATTGAATACGATGAAATGGTGGATGTGATGAAGAATGAATGGGGTATTCATGAACCGGTAAACGGC
>JAKFDY010000446.1:0-20915 GCA_036675885.1 Lacibacter sp.
TCTTATTGCAACAAAGCGGGAATTATCGTCATGAGCATATCTGTGAATCACTGGAGCTTTTTGGAACTGAAGTATTACCTCAGTTCAGAGAAAGAGAGATTCTACGGGAAAAAAATAAACACGCGGAGTTGAGCCCATTTATTGCAAATGCAGAAGGTAATATGAATAAGCCTGAGAGCACAAATGAAATTCAGCCAGTTGAAGCTTATCCGATCATGTGGAATAAAATGAGTGGAGAAAACCCATTAGGTACACCCGATAGGCGACCGGGTATGACGGCTTTCTGGCAAATGCAGGTTGGTGGGAAACGATCAAATAAATAATATTTACACCAATCCCGTTTCTTCAGGCAGACCGGAATACAGAATTCGATAATTAAAAACTTTTATATTCAAATCTGATACGTGCCAGCTACAAGAGAAATTCAAGATTGGTTGATAACCCGTATTGCGGAGTTATTACACAAAGAACCTGCTGAGATTGATATCCGGGAATCTTTTTCTAATTATGGATTATCATCTCTTGATGTAGTAACACTTTCAGGTGAACTGGAAGAATTTATTGGCCGTAGCTTATCTCCTACTATAACTTTCGATTATCCAAACATAATAACGCTGTCCAATTATCTTTCAGAAAATACAGATCAACAGAAACCTTCATCATCCACCGATAAATCGAGAGAAAATTCGAATGAACCTATAGCTGTTATTGGCATGAGTTGTCGGTTTCCCGGGGCAAACAATCCTGAATCTTTCTGGCAGCTACTCCGTGAGGGCGTTGATATGATAACAGAGGTTCCGGCTGACAGGTGGCCCAAAAAGGCATTTTATCATCCCGATCCTTCAGTGCCCGGTAAAGCCATATCATATTGGGGCGGATTTCTTGATAACGTTGATCAGTTTGATCCGTTCTTTTTCGGCATATCACCAATCGAAGCCAAACATATGGATCCACAGCAACGATTGCTGCTTGATTTGGCTTATGAAGCTTTTGACAATGCAGGCCAAATCAAAGAAAATCTTGATGGCTCTGATACAGGAGTGTTCGTTGGTATTTCCATAAATGAATACAGTCAGCTTCAGTTCAATGATCCGTTGCAGATCAATAGCCATTCAGGTACCGGAAGCGCTTTATCAATAGCAGCCAATCGCATTTCATACTTTTTCAATTTTCGTGGACCCAGCATGGCTATTGACACTGCTTGCTCCTCTTCACTTACAGCTGTACACCTGGCTTGTCAAAGTATCAGAAACCGTGAATGCAGAATGGCGGTTGCTGGCGGAGTGAATATAATTCTATCTCCTGCACATTCGATTGCTTTTACTAAAGCAGGGGTTTTAGCTCCCGATGGAAGATGCAAAACATTCGATGCGGATGCAAATGGTTATGTTCGTGGTGAAGGCGGTGGATTGATTGTATTGAAAAAACTTTCATCTGCAATAGCAGATGGTGATCCGATCCAAGCTTTGATTTTGGGTAGTGCGATGAAGCAGGATGGCCGAACCAATGGATTGATAGCTCCCAGTCGTGAAGGACAAGAAGCTTTGCTGCGTGAAGCGTATAAAGCTGCTGGCGTTTCACCCGGCAGTGTTCAATATGTAGAAGCACATGGAACAGGAACGCTTCTAGGTGATTCGATAGAAGCCAAAGCTCTTGGGGAGGTAGTAGGGGTTGATCGTAAAAATAATTTCTGTGCTATCGGTTCAGTAAAAACAAATATCGGCCACCTGGAAGCTGCTGCTGGTATTGCAGGAATAATTAAAGTTATCCTGAGCATTAAACACAAGGCATTACCTCCAAGTCTTCATTATCATTCACCCAACCCACATATCCCTTTTGATGAACTAAATCTTAAAGTCAATAATGAACTAAGTCCATGGCCGGTAAATTCAAACCCGATGCTTGCCGGAATCAGTTCATTTGGTTTTGGAGGAACGAATGTACATATAGTAGTGAGTGAAGCAGGGAACATGCGTTACGGAAATGAAAACAACGATCAGATTAATTCAAATGTTTCCCAAAGCTACCTGCTCCCCCTTTCTGCCAAAAGCCATGAAGCACTTCAATCTACGGCTGCGGATTTTCTGAAATTACTTGCTCCGGATTCAACCATTGCTGCTAATGATTTATGCTACGCCTGCGGTTTAAGACGAAGCCAGTTTGATCATCGCTTTGTAACTATTGGCAATTCAAAAAAAGAATTATATAGAAGTCTTCATGCATTCTTAAAGGATGAACATGATGCCAATGTTTTTCTTAGTAAGGAAGCTCACAATCGTCAACCAAAACTTGCTTTTGTTTTTTCAGGGCAAGGCGGACAGTGGTATGGTATGGGTCATGAACTGTTAAAAAAAGAACCTGTTTTTTATAAAGCAATTGAAAAAACAGACAAGGTAATTCAGAAACATTTTTCCTGGTCTTTGATGAATGAACTCTGTACAGAACAAACTGGATCTCGACTCAATGAAATTGATGTGCTGCAACCTGCAATTTTCGCTATACAAGTTGCCCTTTTTGAATTATTGAAATCATGGGGCATTACTCCTGATGCTGTCGCTGGTCATAGCATGGGTGAAGTAGCTGCAGCATATAGCGCAGAAATATTGACACTGGAAAATGCGGTAAACATTATATGCAGTCGGAGTAAGCTGTTGAAAACTTTAAGCGGCAAGGGAAGTATGATAGCTACTGAGTTATCAGCAGAACAGGCTGAAGAATTAGTAAAGAAATATGATAATGATATTGCAATTGGTGTGATTAACAGCCCCACCTCTACAGTTTTATCAGGGAATCCTGAAACAATCAGTAAAGTCATGGATTCCCTGCATCAACAAAATCTTTTCTGTAAACAGGTCAATGTCGATGTCGCATCCCATAGTCCACAGATTGATCTTTTACGAACAGAAATGTTAGAGTTATTAAAAGACATACATCCTCGTTCTGCAAATATTCCTTTTTATTCTACTGTTACCGGGTCCCGTTCCGATAATATCAATTTCGATGCAGACTATTGGATAGACAATCTCAGGAAACCTGTGCTCTTTTCCAATACGATCGGTCAATTACTTGATAATGGATATTCCATGTTTATTGAGGTCGGTCCTCATCCCGTACTACTGAGTTCAATACAACAATCACTGAAGCCTCATCACCGGCATATCAGCTTGCTTCCATCTTTACGCAGAGAGGAACCTGAGCAGGAAATTATGTTCAAAACTTTAGCTGCTCTTTACACCAATGGTTTTACGATTAACTGGAAAAATATTTATCCTGATGCGGGAAAATATGTTCTTCTTCCGCCAATCCCATGGCAGCGTCAGCGTTATTGGATTGATACGAAATCCGCCAGTTCGAAAGATACATGGCATTGGGATCAATCAGGATACAAAAAGTTGCATCCTTTGCTGGGCGAACGTATCAGCCTTGCAAATTCATCTTCAACTTTTGTCTGGCAAACAGTTCTTGATAACGAAACTCTTGTTTTTCTTAATGATCATCGTATCGATAATGAGATCGTGTTCCCTGCTGCGGGGTATATTGAAATGGCGCTGCAAGCGGCGAAAGAAACAGGATTAAATAATTCACATGAGCTTTCTGATCTCAGCTTTAAAGAAAGTATGATTTTGCAAAACGAAAAGCAAAGAACTATTCAAACACTGATAAGCCAGAATAATGGAGATAATTTTTCATTCAGCGTTTATAGCCGGTTGAATGAAGAAGAAAATTGGATACTGCATGCAGCTGCAGCTTTTATGAAAAAAGATACCAATGATCCGGCGCCATCAATGATCAATTCAGATGGTGAGATACAACAACAAAACAACTCAGATTTTACTGTTGACGAATTTTATCAAAAGCTGCAATCCCGGGGAATACAATATGGAAAAAACTTCCGTGTTATCCAGCATTTATGGAGTAAGAATAATGAATCTTCAGGACAAGTTAGCTTACCTGGTGCATTAGAATATGAGGCCCGCTTTTATCAAATACATCCTGTATTATTAGATGGTTGTTTACAAGTATTAGCAGCAACACAAACTGCTTCGCCTGAGCACAATCTTTATTTTCCGATAGGTTGCAGGCAGATCCGATTCTTTTCAAAACCTGAACAAATTATTTGGAGTCATGTAACGCTTGGATCCAACCCTTCACAGAGCGCAGATATTCTTAATGCTGATATCAAACTATCAGACGGCAAAGGAAAAGTAATTGCCGAACTGATTGACTTTAGCCTTCAACGAACCAGCAGACATATCCGTCATCTGCTTTCACAGCAAGATACATGGATGTACCAGTTGCAATGGCAAGCAAAAGAAGATTCAGCTTCCCCGGTCATTTTACATAAAGGAAAACATTGGTTGGTATTTGCAGATGATTCAGGATTAGCTGAAGAAATAACAAAGCAACTTGAATTGAGTGGTAATCATTGTTATATATTGTCCTATAAAGAAATTTTCAAAAATCAGGAAGTTACCTCAGAAGATGATTTAGCAGTTAAAATTGAAAATTTCATCAATGCAATCCCGTCGCCATTATATGGAATTATACACTTATGGAGTACTGCAATACCAAATGCAGCTTCAGATGGCCCAGAAGAGAATATGATTGCAAAGTCAATGCAAATCTGCAATAGTGTATTATATCTCGTACAAACTTTATCGAAGCGTCTTACCGGAATGCCCCGTTTATGGTTAGTGACAAAAGGAGCACAACAAGTAAACAGTGATGAACCTGTTGCTGCTGAACAATCAATTTTGTGGGGTCTTGGGAAAACAATAAGCTTTGAGATCCCGGAACTCAAATGCAACCGCATTGATCTTGATGCGTTGCAATCTGTTGCAGAAAATGCTCAACTTCTTTTTAAACAAATTTCCAAAAATGATAATGAGGACCAGGTTGCAATTCGAAAAAATGTTCGTTATGCACTAAGGCTATTGCCATTTACACTCAAAACCTCATTGAGTTCGTCTTCTCTATCATTGAAAGCAGATAGTACATACCTGATTACGGGTGGCATGGGAGCTTTGGGGCTTAAAACTGCAATATGGATGGCAAGCCGAGGTGCGAAATATCTTGTATTGTTGGGCAGAAGCAATCCATCCCCGTCAGCAATAAATGCAATAGATCAGATACGAAAACAAGGTGTTGAAGTTATGATTGTACAGGCCGATGTAAGCGATCGTGTGCAATTAAAAAAAGTATTTGATAAAATAGAAAAGGAAATGCCTGTGCTGCGTGGAGTAATTCATGCGGCCGGTATATTGGATGATGGTTCCCTGCTCAATCTTAATACAGAGCGGATGAAAAAAGTCATGGCGCCGAAAGTAAACGGTACTTGGAACCTTCACAATGAAACCTTAAAACTTCCTTTGGATTTCTTTGTTCTTTTTTCATCAGCCGTTTCAGTTCTTGGATCTCCCGGGCAAGGTAATTATGCTGCGGCAAGTTCTTATCTTGACGCAATAGCTTATCGACGTCATACTATGGGGCTCCAGGCAATCAGTATCAATTGGGGCCCTTGGGCCGAAGTTGGATTAGCTGCAGAAACTACTGAAAAATTAAATGAACAAAATGCGTCCACTCAACACCTGGTTAAAGTAATAAAGATTGACCGTGGAATGGAAGTGCTGGAACAAGTTCTCACGCAATCAACTCCACAGGTCATGGTTTTACCGTTCGATCTTAAGAATCTTATAGAGCTTTACCCAACGGCTGCGGGGATACCGTTTTTCTCAGAAGTTGGAGGCAATGAAACTCATATTGCCCGCCTTTATGCACGGCCGAAATTGCGCCAGCAATACGTTGCTCCCAGGAATGAGCTGGAACATAAACTCGCAGAATTGTGGCGGCAGACTCTTCATATTGACAATGTTGGCGTACACGATTCTTTTTTTGAACTCGGTGGGGACTCTGTACTTGCTGCTCAAATCCTGGCATTGGTTCAAAAAACATTTGGAATACGAATCAACCCGCAGGATGCTTTCAAAGCCTTTACAATTGAAAGGTTAGCTGAGATGATAGAGTCGGATATCATTAGTAAGATTGAGCATATGAGTGAAGAAGAAGCAGAGCAACATTTTTTGAAAAGAAAGTAATATGACCAGTAAGAATCTTTCAGAAACGAAAACAGCACTGTTAAAAAAATGGCTGCAGGGGCAGCTGAATAATACAGCTGCCACAATTCCCAAACGCCCTTTAAATAGTCTTCCTTCACTTTCTTTCCCGCAACAACGCCAGTTGTTTCTTGAAGTGCTTCAACCCGGCACTGCTGTTAATAATCTTTCTTTATTTCTTGATATCAAGGGTAAGCTTGATGTTTCAGCCTTGGAGAGAAGCGCTAATGAAATCATTGCCCGGCACGATGCTTTGCGAACCTGCTTTTCATTGAATGAAGGATTACCTGCTCCGAAAATTTTACTTGTTGCCCCGATCGTAATTCCAATCGTTTATTTGCAGAAAATCGAAAAAAAAGAACAAGTAAACAGAACATACCAACTTGCAAAAAATGAAGTTTTGCAACCATTCGATCTTACTCAAGCGCCCTTAATACGTCTGAAACTTTACGTATTAAGTAAAGAGAGTAATTTATTACTTGTTACAGTCCATCATACCATAGCTGATGGATGGTCATTAGGCGTATTCCTGAAAGAGTTGATACTACTTTATCAAAATAGCACAACAGGCACATCACTTTCATTGCCTGAATTACCTGTACAGTATTCAGACTTTGCACATTGGCAAACTGAGTCACTACGTGCAGATGCAATGCAATCATCATTAAACTATTGGAAACAACAATTAAGTGGAGAACTTCCGATACTGGAATTACCAACCGATCATACACGCAGGACTAAACAAACTTTTGCGGGGGAAACGCATCGTTTCATCCTGTCACCTGACTTAACAAATATTCTTGAAAAATTTTGTCAACAGGATGAGGTCACTTTGTTTATGGCTCTGTTGACAGTGTTTACCATCCTGCTTAGGCGTTACAGCGGGCAGAATGATATTATAATAGGAACACCAGTTGCGAATCGAAACCTGCCGGAAATTGAAAATCTGATCGGTATTTTTATAAATACAATTGTTTTGCGTACAAACGTAGACGATGATCCGTCTTTTCGTGAATTGCTGAAGAGGGTAAAAAAAGTTTCATTAGAAGCTTATGCCCACCAGGACCTTCCTTTTGAAAAACTTGTTGAAGAATTAAAACCAAAACGTGATCTTAGCCGTACACCAATTTTTCAGGTTGTTTTTAACCTGCAAAATTCGCCGATGCCAAACCTGGAGATACCGGATTTAAAAATAATTCCTTTACAAATTGATAGCGGCGTTTCTCAATTTGATTTGTCATTAATGATGATTAAAGCTGAAGGACAATATAACTGTACTGTTGAATATAATTCTGATCTTTTTACACCGGCTACCATAAAAAGGATGTTTGATTCTTTTCAATTAATGCTTGAAAATACTTTAGCCAATCCTGATTGCCCGGTTTCAAGATTGAAGGTCGTTGATGAAAATTATCTTTATCATGTTATCCATGAACTGAACCAGACCCAGTTAAATTTTCCCCATGAAAAATGTTTACAACAGCTATTTGAAGAGCAGGTACAAAAGACCCCCGAAACTGTTGCTGTGATTCACAATGATAAATCACTGATATATGCTGAACTTAATTATCGTTCAAACCAGTTGGCAAGACATCTGCAATCATTGGGGGTAAAGACGGGGGTTCGTGTTGGCATCTTTATGGAAAAAACTTTAGAAATAACTGAAGCATTACTGGCTTCACTAAAAGCAGGCGGTACTTATGTACCAATCAGTACTTCCTTTCCACCCGAAAGAGTAAAATTTATTCTGGAAGATGCCAATGTGCAGGTATTATTAACCAATGTTGATACAGCATCGTTATCAGAAACTACAGTGCATATTGTTAATTTAAACAGTGATCTATTTTTGTCAACGGATGATTATTCAAATCTGCCGACTTATGTAACGCCTGATGATCTTGCTTATATAATTTATACATCGGGTTCGACAGGACAGCCAAAAGGTGTAATGGTGCAACATTCTGCATTAGTTAATTTTCTTTGGTCAATGCAAATAACTCCCGGAATAAATAAAGACGATATACTGTTATCAGTAACTTCTGTTTCATTTGATATTGCTGCTCTTGAATTATTCCTGCCTTTAATGGTTGGAGCAACTATAGTTATTGCCGGAAAAGAAATAATGGCTAATCCCCTGTCAATTGCTGATGCGATCAATCGGTATAATGTGAATATGATGCAGGCAACACCTGCAATCTGGCAATTACTTATTGAATCGGGTTGGCCAGGCAAACATGGTTTAAAAGCACTTTGTGGTGGTGATGCATTAACAAGAAAATCAGCTGATCAGATTTTGGATCGTGTTGGCAGTTTATGGAATATGTATGGCCCTACCGAAACAACTATCTGGTCTGCGGTAAGTCAAATACAAAAAGGCAATACACCGATTACAATTGGCCAACCGATTGGCAATACACAACTGTATATCCTGGATAAATGCATGCAACCGGTTCCCATTGGCGTTGCCGGTGAGCTTCATATCGGAGGTAAAGGATTAGCTCAGGGTTATCTTAACCTGCTACATTTAACCAACGAAAAATTTATTTCTGATTCTTTCAGTTCAAAAGCATGCGACCGATTGTACAAAACCGGCGACCGTGCCCATTATTTGCCAGATTATTCAATTGAAATTATTGGACGAACAGATGACCAAGTTAAGATTCATGGTCATCGTATTGAATTAGGTGAAATTACATCAGTGCTGATGCAGCATCCTTCAGTCAGCGATGCCATGGTGATTACACAAGCAGAAAACTCCGGTGACAAAAGATTGCTGGCATATTTTGTTTCAAAACAGAATCAATCACTAACAACAAATGAATTGCAGGAGTTCGCAAGAAAAAAATTGCCTGCCTATATGATACCGGCAGCTTTTATACCATTGAATGAACTGCCACTTACACCAAATGGCAAGATTGATCGCAGGTCATTACCGATACCGGAGGATCTTCGTCAATCCAATGGATATCTTGCTCCACGAAACGAGATAGAGCAGATATTGGCTGATATCTGGCAAAATGTATTGGAAATAGAACAGGTGGGTATTCACGATAATTTTTTTGATCTCGGTGGTGCCTCTATTCAAAGCTTACAGGTAGTAGCAGCTGCCAGTCTGGCCAGGCTTCGGCTAAGTCCCGAAATGATTTTCAAATACCAGACCATTGCTGAACTGGCTGAGCAACTTAAAAAAGATTAAATATTTCAGTAACAACACTAAACCTATATTTAAGTTGATGAAGATTTAATAACGGGTTTCTTGTTCGATTTAATTACCAAAATAATCAGTAAACTCAAAATGGCTGCAAAAAAGCACCAAACAGAAATTAAATAGTTCGTGAAAAAAAAGTAGGTAATGATCAACGAACCCATCATAGCAACAGCTAATAATTTCGTATAACGCAGAGTGGAAAAAAATGGAGTGACGGCTATGGTTACAAAATTTACCGGACGCATTATAGTAAGATGTGGGAAATCCCGGTAGTATCGGATATGACCATTTTCTGCAACGGCCGAAATGTTATATGTAATAAGGCAATAAAACATATATAACGATGCGGTTATTCCCAACAGCAAAAAGTAAGAAAGAATTTTTTTTCTGCGTTGATCCGTTTCCATCAACCACATTGTAAGCGGCACCCAGATAGGCCAGATTGGCTGAGAAATGAAGGAGTAGCCATAAAGAGCCGGTTTATACCAGGATGTAAAATCTGGATTTTTTAATGCTAACCAGAGAAAACCTTCTGCGATCTGATGGAAACTAAACACAATAGGTGTGCAAGCAAACAGAAGCATTCCCCTTGATTCTGTACGACTGACAGAATAATAGCCCGGGCCTATGAGACTTGCTCCAACTGCAAAACTTACGCTGGCTGAAAAACACATAAGCAGTAATTTTAATTAAATTAGTTTGGTTTCAATTCATTGAAATTATTTCTATGAATGAAAATCATTAAAGCAAAGATTGATTTATACTCACTTTTGAAGTTACAACTTTTCTTAAACTTGATTTTGTGTTTTCAAAACCCATTCCTGTAATCGAACCATACCTTCCTCTAAAGAAACGTCTGGGATATAACCCAAATCCTGCTTCGCTGCGGAAATGTCATACCAGTGTGATGAAGAAAGTTGTTGAGCGAGAAAAAAAGTAACAGGCGGTTCAGCATTAATTCTAAAAATGAGATAAATCGTTTCCATGAATCTACCTGCAAGAAGGGCAATTGCCGGGGACAGATATTTGTTAACAGGTGGAAATCCGCCAGTGGCCAATAGTTTATTGATCAGTTCTGAAATAGGAATTGGTTCGTTTTGTGAGATGAAATAAGTTTTACCTGCTACTTTATTGGGATTCCAGAGTAGTTGATCAAATGCCTGCAAATGAGCTTTAGCTGCATTATCGATATAAATACAATCAACAAGTTTGGGAGATTTACCAAGAAAAAAAAGTTTGCCTCCTTTAGCTTTTTCGAACAACTTAGGAAGATAATAAGGATCACCTGGTCCCCAGATCAGATGAGGTCGCAATGAAACTGTTTTAAGAGAAGCATCATTAGCAGTCATCACGAGTTGCTCTGCGATAGCCTTTGTTTGAGAATACCATGCATGATACTTTTGTGCATAAGGAAGACTTTCATTGTGTCCTTCCGAATCTTTACCATTGAATACCACACTGGGAGAACTGGTAAAAACGAGATTTCTAATATTTAATTCACGACATGCCTGTAAAACATTTTCTGTGCCTATTATATTCGCTTTGTAATAATCTTTGAATTTGCCCCAGACACCCGTTTTAGCTGCCACATGAAAAACCGCTTCACAACCCCTCATTGCTTCTTTTAATGCTTTGTAATCAACAATATCTCCTTGTATATGTGTTACTCCTAACTTTTTTAATACAGGATGATCTTTCCTGGAAAAGCTAACCACCTCATGACCCTTGTCGCATAGTTGCCGTATAATTGCCAGCCCCAAAAATCCACCGCCACCGGTTACAAACAGTTTCATGATAATTTATTTTTTGCCCAAACTGCCAGTGTTTCCCGTATGATTTTTGCATTATGCCTGATATCAACAGGAAAACCGGGATGAAATAATATAGTATCAATATCCGCAGTTAATGAATGAGCTGTTGCCATTTCCAGCAACTCCGTTTTAAGTTTTAACTCGTCAATTTGGTTAGCATTTTTTTCAGGTTCAACACATAAAACTGCCTTACTATTTACTCCCACCAATGCTGTACGAAGTACATCCGGATGTTTATTAAAAATATATTCGCATTGAATTGAATACAGTTCCTTTTCTCCAAGTTTCACTCTATGAGCTTTTCTTCCACAAAACCATAGATTGCCTTCAACATCGAAATAGCCAAGGTCTCCCATCCTATGAAGAACCTCTTTACCATCCTGAATTTTAGCAAGCTTTGTGGCAATTTCCCGATTATAATAACTGTTGGTCACATTTTTTCCTTTTACAACAATTTCACCAATCTCACCTTGTGTAACTTTTAAATTTTCAGACCAGTTTGGAATCTCATCATCAGTAATACGGATAATTGCAACCTCAATTTCTTTAACAGGTTTACCAATACAAACTCCATATCCGTTTTCAGTTTGTCTTTGAGTCTCATTAAGAATCTGGTGACTTCCCACTAAAGAAACCGGCATTGATTCAGTAGATCCATAGGGAGTAAATATCTGTGTTCCTGGTTTCAGCATCAAAGAAAATCTTATCAAAGCTTTGGTTGATGCAGGCGCCCCTGAGGAAATGACTCTCTCTAAAGTTGGAAGCTTGATCCTGTTTGCTTCACCATATCGCCCAACTGCATCTATGAGTGCCGGTGATCCAAACATACTTGTAATACCGAATTGTTTTATCGGGTTGATGATGTTTAATGGCTTAACTAAAGCAGGTTTGGTTGGATCCATGTCCGGAATAATGCTGCTCACACCTAATGCAGCATTAAAAAGAGCATAGGGTGGAAAAGTTGGCATATCAATCTCGCCAGGTGAAATTTTAAACGTATCACGGATCATTTTTAGTTGTGCATGAAAATTTCCATGTGAGTATACCACTCCTTTGGGCAAACCTGTAGATCCGCTGGTAAAAATGATAGCGGCTGTATCATCCGGTCCTGCTTCAAAAAAGGGTGCTTGTTTTGAAGTCCGGTCAAAGTTGCGGATGCTTTTTATTTTTTTTCCACCCCAGAATAATCGTGGGCCGATTGTGATCGTTTTATGTATCGTCTTTTTCCCCCAACCAAAAAACACTCTTGCAATATGAGCTTTACTTATTCCTATAAACCCAACAGGTTCAGATTCCGCAATGATTGTCTTTAATTTTTTCATCCCTATTCCCGGATCAATAAATACGGGGACAATACCAGTCTGAAGCATAGAAAAACTAAGGATGAAAAAATCGAAACCCGGTGGAACCATCATTACCACTCTGTCACCACGTTCAAATCCGGCAGCAAGAAATCCTTTAGCCGTACATTCTATTTCAAATACCATCTCCTTGAAAAAAAACTTTTTATATTGGGTAGTTTCATTCTTATCAAGACTATTTTTTTCTGGTATCGCAATTGCAAGAACATCCGGCTGTAATCTTGCCATCTCGATCATCGCTGCTGTTATATTATATGTTTCCATTACTTTCTTTAAAAAAATCCAGGATCAGTTTACCTACTGCTTGCTGTTGATCTTCCAGGATATAATGCCCGGAGTCTTTAAACCGGAACACACGGGCCATTGGCAGATAACTTGTCCATGTATTTAAGAAATGTTTGTCAAAAACCATATCCTTCATGCCCCAAGCTATAAGAGTTGGTGTGTTGCGGAATTGACCTAAGTGTGCTTGTACTTCCGTTACTATTTTGTATCCCGGATCCTGTGGTTTAAGTGGAATGTCCTGGATAAATCGAAGCGTAGCGATCCGGTTTTTCCAGGAATTGTATGGAGCTGTTAATCCTTTACGAACATCTTTGGATAATTTAATCCGTTTAACTCCTTCGATTGTAGCAAGTCTGCTGAAAGCATTAAATGCACGAATCATAAAACCGCCTAACCATGTCCGGAAAAACCAAAGTGCAGCTGGTAATTTTTTTTCTTTAGGTAAATGAAAGGCCCCGGTATTAAGGAGTACAATCTTTTTGATTGATTTCGGATGCCTGTGTGCATAGACCATCCCGATAATACCTCCCCAATCATGTAATACAAGATGAATGTTTTGGGCAATACCTTTCTTTTCAAGAAATGTTTCAAGGTCATTCACCCGTTGTTCCAATGTATAGTTGTATGTTGCATCATCCGGTTTGTCCGAATAGCCGCAACCGATATGATCCGGCACCAGACAATGATAATGTGGTGAAAGTTTCCGGATAAGTTCACGATAATAAAATGACCAGCCTGGATTACCATGGACCATGATTACAGGATCACCTACTCCTTCATCCACATAATGGTATTGATGCCCCCCAATGATTTCAAAGTGGCTATCAAATGGATATAGTTCAGGGCTCACTCCTTTCATAAGTATATTAATTGTCAAACCGGATTTTCCGTGCTTTTTTTCCAAGTATAATTTGCAGTAATGTTTCAGGTTCTATATACGTTCCGATTCTTGCCAATTTACTGCTCAGGTGACCAACGATATGCTGGTATAAGACTCCGGATTCAACCCCAAAAGCACGGAATGCCTGAATGAGATGATGATCTTCGTCTTTATCTCCATAAACCGACTTCATTATCTTTCTTAAAGTCATTTTGTTTCTGACTCTTTCCCATGTACTGGCTTTTCTGAAGAGTTCATTATACATAGCAACACATAAATCGATATGCCTTTTCTCATCTTGTGTTGATATGGTTTTACAAATACTGCAAAACAATTTATCGGGCATGTATTTTTCATTGGCAAAAAATTCGAGATATGCTGCACCAATGATTTCAACAATTACAGCGAGAAACATGCCAGTAGCCGGCATAAACCGGGCAAGCCACATATAACGATTGGCACCTTTAATCAGGATTGCAGAAACGTATTCTTTGGCTTCAAGTTTTTCTACCAGAAAACGCCGGAACGTGGCCGAATGCTTTGCTTCATCACGTATAAATGTCGTCATCGCTTCCTGTATTTCACGATAACGTTTGTAGTGGATAATACCCATGGTTAAAGGAGCGATCGCACTTTGCTCAACAACCAGTGCATGGTTGGCAATATCTTTGAGCCCGCGAAGTTGTCGCTTCAAAATCAGATCCTTTAAACGAAACAAATCTTTATCCCCTGTTGGTAACAGTTTTGATTGTAAAGTTCGTTCCAGCAGATCCAATGTTTCTTTCAATTCACTCAAAACATTTGGTTCAACCAAAGATAGTTCGCCGCTGATTTTCATTTGTAATTGATGCCATTCGATTTTACTTTGAGTTGTTGCTTGTTTGAATTCTGACTGAATTTGCTCAAACCGATTAGTTAGCCGGGATATTTCAAGAGTCTGTTGCTGTCTTTCAGTCTCGTTTTCCAGGTGTTTAACATTTGTTCCTTTTCTTAATAATCCCAATCGCTGTAATTCTTTTAAGTCAGCCAACTCATGCTGCACAATTTCCAACTGGTCTTTTAACTTGTTAGAAGACTCCTCAAACGATTTAAGTGGAGATTGAATTATTAAAACCTGCTGAATAGTGCTCAGATCACAAGGAATACATTCTCCGATATCTTTCAATGCATCTTCCTCAAGTGGCAGTTGGTTTAGTTTGATCTCAGCAATTTTTCGTTCAACCTTCTCTTTCACCATTGGTAAAACCAGAAAAGCGACTTTATAAAATTCTTCTATATTCAGATTTCCAAGATTTTGCTTCAGGCTTGATTTCACGTTTTGATTCCAGTCGAATGCCGTATCCTTACTCCAGTATTTTTCCTCGCAATCTCTTGTGTATCGTGTAAAATCATGTGTAGGTGTGATATAATAATCAGGCCTTCCTTTGTTCAAAGTTTTACGAGCAAATGCATTCCGGTTATCTTTCATATCTTAATTATGTATTTAGATAACTATAATAATTGATAATTCCAGTGCTTGATGAAAGGCTCCAGCTTTTCCGAAACAATTTTCCGTTCAGCTTCCGGCAATTCATGACTTAATTGTACAAATTGTTTTTGATGACCAATAAATAATTTTATTTTTTCCTCGCAATAACTGAAATCATCAAGATGAAGTTCCCCGTAAACATTTCTTAAACTTACAACTGGATTTTGAATAAAATCATCATAAGCCAGTTCTGTTAATTGACCAGGTGGTACCAGCTCTTTTTCTTTCAAATAACGTTGCATCATTTGTGAATAAGTATCCAGAATAATGGTATTGACATCTACTGATTTTGCACTTTGTAAAGCATATGCCTTTTGTAATACCTCCCAAAATCGTTTATTGGATGAATAAACCTGGTAAGGGTTGCGGTGTATGAAAATGAACTTTGCATCAGGAAAAACTGAAAGCAGTTGTTTTATTCTTGCTGTATTGGGAGGGCTCTTGAGCACCAGTTGTTTTTGGCGATTGGCGATAGATATTTTTTTCAGCAGGAAAACAAAAGATTGTTTCCATGCCGCTATTTCATTAGTTGAAATATTTTCAAACAAAACATATTTTTGAAATTGTTCGTTCATCTTTTTTGGAAAAAAATACCCCCATTGAGCCCCTTTGGGGTCTAAATTTGTTGTCATCGTAGCATCTTCCTCGCCAGGATACCGAAAAGACAATGGCACTCGGTGCACGGAATCTGTTATGTTAAAAACTTGGCAAATGAAATCAAATACCGGTTGCAAGGTTTTTTCAGTAGTCAGCATTACTTCAGGCAATACCATTTGATAATTGGTATGATGCCCAAAGCGATCGTCCTGCACAAGGCACTGGTGTAAATAAGAAGTACCACTACGGTAATAACCCAGTATAAATATTGGATGCTTTAAAATCTGGTGGTTTTTAATCTTCTGATTATAAGCTGCAAGTTCTATCCAGCGAAACGGCTCAAAAAATAAAGTTTTTATCAACCATGGCGGTGAATTTTTTATTCGTCTGAGATCAATCCCCCCATTTTGAAATACAATTTTCAGGAAAGTGAAAAGCGGTAATGGGAAAAGTTTATCCATGAATATTACTTTTAACCGTTTATATTTTTCATGATATAATCAAAAAGTATCTGAATGCTTTTTTCTTCGTTTTCTACAGCCGTATTGATAATAAGATCTGGGGTCTCAGGTGACTCATATGGATCATTCACTCCTGTAAGATTCCTTATTTTATCGGGATGGTCATCAGGAAGCATCGCTTTTTTGTATAGATGCTTCGTGTCTCTTTTAATAAGAATATCAAGATTGCAATTGATCCAAACGGTTCTTACATGTGGACCATACCATGAAAGTTCTTTTCTTATTTCTTCGTATGGATTAATAGCAGCAAGGATAGAAATAATGCCATTTTCAGCAAACTTGCTGGCAACAAATCCAAGCCTTCTTATATTTTCAAACCGATCCTCTTTTGAAAAGCCAAGATCGGGGCAAAGCTTTTTCCGGTAAACATCACCATCTATCACTTCAACACGAAAGCCATCGCTTTGCAGCAATTCTTTTACGCCGTTAGCAATGGTCGACTTGCCTGATCCTGATAACCCTGTTAGCTGAATAAATAACATGGTCTGCCATAATAAATGAACCAACTCCAATAGTATCTTGCAAACTGAAAGTTAAAATATTTTGTACAAAGTTTCGCTTCTTAATATTTTTGAAATTGAAACTCGTATGTGTTTTTCACCGTCTGCAGGTGAGATTTAATTTTTGTTAGCCCTTTATTGAAGTGTAACACCTTTTCGCCTTTACCAGTTAGGATGGCAGGCTTTGTGCCTGCTGGTCCAATTATTTTATTGAATAGATTGTCTTTTAAGGGGTTGGCTATGAGGGAAATCTTTATTACTGGAAAATTCGTTGATATTGCTCACCTTTTTCACCGAAAGTAACCATAACTTCTCGCTCCAAACTCACCATCACTGAGAGATATATGCAGCAGTTGTTTAACAGCCAGATGCATGATGTTGGATTTCTAAAATTCTGTATCATATGGCTAATAAAACACAACACCATCCTACATAAGAAAATTCATGATACCGTATATTGATATCTTAAAAGCTATTGAGTACCCACATCTTCATAGTACGCCAAAGCTATAGGATAGTATTTATCTACTTTTGGGCTTTGTTCAAAAAATACTGGTTGGCTTGTTGTATAATAGCAGAGAGATTATCCAGTATGTGTAATCCCTCTTGTTTAACCTGCTTGCATTACAAGATAATTTATTTGTTAAAAGTTTTTTCTGTTTAAAACAAAAACTTGCAGAAGTTTATGCCGTCAATAGATTAGCAAGTCTGGTTAAATCTGGTATAAAGTGGTTCGAGAATTGTACAATTGGGTGCACGAAAAGGACAAATCGAAAATTAATTCGGTTTGTCCTTTTTTATGTGGTTGAAATTTCATCTTTGCCTTTGCATACCATAACCATCTTCTTATCTCGCCATCCACCCACCATCAACAAACAACACAGTTCCGTTTACATAGTCAGATGCAGATGAAGCAAGAAAAACCGCAGGGCCTTTAAAGTCATCCGGCAAACCCCAACGCCCCAGCGGAATACGTTGCAGTATTGCTTCGCTCCTTTCCGGATCATCACCTAAGGCTTCTGTATTATTTGTAGCAATATACCCTGGTGCTATACCATTTACACAAACGCCTTTGCTGCCCCATTCTTTTGCAAATGCACGCACCAATCCTGCAACAGCAGATTTGCTGGCAGTATAACCTGGCACATTAATGCCTCCCTGAAAACTGAGTAGTGAACAAATAAAAATGATCTTGCCTCCACCGTTATCAATCATGTGTTTTCCAAATTCTCTTCCCAGAATCAATTTTGCCCGCCCGGGGTCTCACGCAGTGGACCTCGGGATTTATATATTCTCGCTTCCCGGGTCGGTTTACACCAGACCCCGGGCCGACGGGAATCGCCTGTTTAAAACTCACGTTTTGCATACACTTGATCAACTTTATTTCGAATCAAATTGCAGTGAAGAAATTCCTGTAGCGGTTACTACATTACCGGCTTGTGGCTTATACACAAAATAAAGCTTGTGGAATTTCAGATCGGTGATATCTTCTATCGAAATTTTAATACTTCCCTTCTTCTCTTCTTTTTTAGAAATAGCTAAGTTACCCTTGCCTAAAAGTTTACCATCGGGAGAATCGAGATGCAACTCCAATTCAAATGCCGGAGAAAGTTCCTGTTGCCAGCCAACTGTTGCTGTTATATATCCCACGTCTGTAAGATCAATGCTATCAATTGCAAACCAACCACCGCCCTGCTTCGGCAATTCAAGGTAATACCTTGTGTTATTAAGCGTAGCTGTAAACCCTTTCATATCCGGCTTTTGATTGAACATGATGATATTAGATGGCAGACTGAAAGCTGCAGTGCCTGTTAACGCTTTAAGATTGTTACCACCTTTGTCGGTATAGCTTGCAGCCAGTACCAGGTTTGTACGTGGCTTCTTGTCTTTCTCTGCAATAACATTTCCTTTAGCAGGTAATGATTTTTTTACTGCTTCTTTTTTACTGAGCGATAATATCCAGGTGACGATTTCCTGTACATCGGTTGCAGATAAATTAGGATGCGATGCCATTGCTACTTCGCCCCAAACACCACCACCTCCATTCACTATTTTTTTACTCAGGTAATTCATAGCCTGCGGATCTTGCTGGTACTTCTGCGATACTTGTATAAAAGAAGGGCCAATAGATTTTTCCGTTTCCTTATGACAACTCTTGCAATCGAGCGACTGCGTAAGACTCTTTCCACTCACCAACGCTTGACCTTGTTGGTGCCCCATTTTAGAACCGGCTTTGTCAAACCCTTCGATATAATCAACAGAAACATAGAGGTTAGAAAAATCAATAGCGGCAGTATCACTATCTTTTATGTTTACCGCATAGCCAATTGATTTGCCAGGCAAATAAAACGAACGGTTACCAGAAGTTTGCACAATACTTACTGTTGGTGCTTCATTCCCTGCATATACTGACAACGCATTGCTGTTAACTGAATCGCCTTTGCTGTCTTTTACTGTAACAAACACTTTGTAATCACCAGGGGAATCGTAGCTGTAGCTAACTGAAGATGATGTTGTTTCTTTTGTTTTACCATTACCAAAATTCCAGGTGTAAGAGAGTTCATCTTTCTCCGGATCATTTGCTTCAACAGTTACATTCACTGTAAATGGAAGCTTCCCTGATGTTTTATCAACTGCAATTGTCTTTACTTTTGGCGACCTGTTGCCACTATTATAATCTATACGGAATAAGCCGGCATCAGGATTTTTGCTAAACCAGCCCGATCCATATTCAAGGAAATACAACTTGCCATCTGGACCTACTTCCATATCAATTAACGAGTTCACATTAATTTCAGAAAGGAAGGGTTCCATTTTATCAAAATCGCCATTAGGCAAAAGTGTTACAGCTTTTATCCATCCTCTTATCCAATCATAGATAATGAGTTTGCCATTGTAATAATCAGGCAATCTCGATTCTTTTGGATACAGATCGGTATAATAAACCGGACCTGCCATTGCATTTCGACCTCCTGTACCTACCTGTGGAAAATCGGGTGAAGCGGCATAAGGATACCAGATAAATGCCGGTTGCGCAGGAGGTAACTCTGTTAATCCTGTATTGTTTCTTGAATTATTAATGGGACGTTGCGGATCATAAAGCGGACCACTGGCACCGGTTTCATAATCGAATTGACGATACGCATAGTTGTTACCCACAAACAAAGGCCACCCAAAAAAACCTGCTTTACGTGCCTGGTTCACTTCATCATATCCTCTTGGTCCCCGGGTATCGAGACTGTCATTGTAAGCATCGGGCCCCACTTCACCCCAATAGAGATAACTGTTCTTTTGATCAACAGAAATACGGTAAGGATTACGATTGCCCATCACAAATATTTCAGCACGGGTTTTTGCGGTGCCTTTTGGAAACAGGTTACCATCAGGAATGGAGTAAGTAGCATCATCATTCACTTTTATCCTGATAATTTTTCCCCGCAGGTCGTTGGTATTACTTGATGATCTGCGTGCATCATATTGTTGATGCCCGGGAATATCATTCATAGGACCAAAACCACTGTTGACATATTTTACATTCGGCTCGTTAAAAGGAGTTGCGTTATCGCCGGTTGAGACGTACAATAATCCATCAGGCCCAAACGCAATAGATCCCCCGGTATGGCAGCAGATGTTGCGTTGTGATTTTACTTCAAGGATTGTTTTTTCTGTTGCAAGATCGATCGTGTCATTTTTTAACGTAAACCTCGACAAACGATTCACCGCGCTATCAATGGGGCTGTAATACACATACACCCAATTGTTTTTTTCAAAACCCGGATCTTTTGCAAGCCCCATCAATCCTTCTTCTGCATTTACACCGGGAGCAGTTGCTTTCCAATACACATTGAGAAAGCCCGCCTGCTTCACTTTCTTTGTACTGTTTTTATACAACAGAATTTCACCACGGCGTTGCACAATCATGATATCAAGATTGGGAAGGATGGTCATTTCGGTAGGTTCAAAAAAATCGCCCTGTGAAAGTTGTGTTTTGGTAAACCGATCTTCATCAGGTGGAGATTGCGATGAGGCTTTACCATAATTCAATTCATTGTTATCGCCAATGGCATATTGAATGCCACCCAATAAATGTTTTAAATAATTTTCTTCGGTA
>JAKFDY010000447.1:0-2407 GCA_036675885.1 Lacibacter sp.
ACAGTTGCAAATGTAAGGGATGATGTGTTACAGCCCTTCAGACAGGCTTTACAATTTCAGAAAAAATCTTCTTTTTCCGGATGAAATACTGCCACACAACCGATCCTCGGTACACGGTTTTTAACCAGGGATATGCGTTGGAAGAAGCCTGTTTCGGCCCAAATATCCAACCAATAAAGGCAAAATGGGCTTTTAATACCGCCAGGCAGTAACCAGATTTACCACTGAGTAATTCTTTCCATGCCGAAATAATATCCAACCCAATGCGAAAAGGCAACTTCCACCATAGTTGATGCCACGGCAGATTCTTGCAGATCATCACCAGGTTGTTGCGGAAGTTGAGAAATACTTTTTGGCTGCTGCCGGTTGGTAAGGTGCCGCCGCCCACATGATACAGCACCGATTGTGGACAAACAAATATCTTATATCCACTTCGCTGCAAGCGCCAACAGAGATCAATCTCTTCCTGGTGAGCAAAAAAGAAATCATCAAATCCATTCATTTCATGAAAACATGCTGATCTGATAAACAACGCTGCGCCGCTTGCCCAAAACACAGGCACTGCATCGTTATATTGTCCTTCATCTTTTTCCAGCACATCAAACACACGGCCACGTGAAAAGGGATAACCCAATGCATCGATCCATCCACCCGAAGCACCTGCATATTCAAATGTATCTTTCTGATGAAAAGAAAGAATTTTTGGCTGACAGGCTGCAATGGTTTTATCTGCTTCCATCAAATCAATAATCGGCTCAATCCAATTATTCGTTACTTCCACATCACTGTTCAGCAAAACATAATAATCGGCCTTTACCTGTTGCAGAAAAAAATTATAACCTTTTGCAAATCCATAATTCTCTTTACTGAAAAGTAATTCAACTTCAGGAAATGTTTGTTGTACAAACTGCACCGAATCATCTGTTGATGCATTATCAGCAACGATCACCCGCAGATTAGTATAGGTTGATGCCAATACAGAAGGCAGAAACTGTTGCAGGAAATTTCTTCCATTCCAGTTAAGAATAACAACAGCAACAGACGGGAGGGTTTGCAAGTGTGGTAAATATTTTTTCAAAAATAGCGGTTGAGAGTGAAACCTTGTCTAAATTAGGGCATGCTTGGTCAATATTTTAACTGGCGAACATTACTGGCAATTATTGCCATTGGCATTGTAACCGGTACCATTTTCTATTCAAATTATCTCGCCGGTAAAATTGCTGTTGATGAACGCTTAAAAGTGGAGCAGTGGGTGGAAGCAGGTAAGTTCCTGATTATGGCACCGGTTGATGCTGATACAAAACTCCCGTCGCTCATTCGTAATGAACAGAAATCGATTCCTATTATTGAAACTGATGAGAAGGACAGCATTGTGAGTTATATCAACATCGACAGTGCAAAAATTGCAGACGATCCCGGTTATCTTACTTCCAAACTAAAAGAGTTCAAAGGTCAGAATCAACCCATCATTCTTGAAATAAGTAAAGATCCGCTGCTCATTAATAAATATTATTTCGGTCATTCAGCATTACTGCAACAGGTGCGTTACTACCCCATAGTACAACTGTTTATTGTGGCGCTGTTCATCATCATTACTCTTTTCTCCTTGCAGGCAAGAAATAAATCTACCCAAAACCAAGTGTGGGCAGGTATGGCCAAAGAAACGGCACACCAATTAGGTACACCTGTTTCATCGTTACAGGGTTGGGTTGAAATGCTGAAAGAAGAACAGACCAATCCGCAAATTGCAACGGAGATTGAGAAAGATGTGCAGCGATTACGACTTGTGAGCGACCGTTTTGGAAAGATCGGCAGCACACCGCAATTAGAGCCGAATAATGTAGTGAAACAGGTAGAAGAAATGGTAGAGTATATCCGCAAACGGGCAACAGGAAAAGTGCACCTTGAAGTAAAGAAGGATAAAGCAGATATGATTGCCGCTGTTTCTCCCCCGCTCTTCGATTGGGTGATTGAAAACCTGCTGAAGAATGCGCTGGATGCCATGGATGGGAAAGGAAATATTACGGTTGATATGCACGATGAAGAGCGAACGATCATCATTGATGTAACAGATACGGGCAAAGGCATTGTATCGCAAAACATCAACCGGGTTTTTAAGCCGGGCTTTACCACCAAGAAACGTGGCTGGGGTTTAGGTTTATCGCTGAGTAAACGTATTATTGAACAATACCATAAAGGACAACTGTACGTAAAACACTCCGAGCCGGGAAAAGGCACTACGTTCAGGATTGTGCTGAAGAAATAAGCTGCAAGCTGTTAGCTGCGAGCTACAAGCAATACAGGAGTTGTTTTTAATTTTTCACTTTGTACTTTTCCCGCCCTGAGGTTTTAAAAAAAATTTGATGAGGTCGGGCAGGCACTTTACATTTGCCACCCGAATAAGCCC
>JAKFDY010000448.1:0-5388 GCA_036675885.1 Lacibacter sp.
CTTTCCAGCGGGGTCTATTTTTTAAATACAGAGAAATACCTATTGCCTGATTTAATTCTTCCGTCTACATTTGTTTCGTAATCCAGTATTCCAATATCCTAAAACGTATTCTATGAAAAAGCTAGTCTTCGCACTCGCATTTTGTACACTGTCTATTTTTTCTTTCTCTCAAGAATTTCAATCAGGTCGTCAGAAGCATGATAGTAAGCCAGCGATGTTTAATAATGTTGCTTCCCGCTTTGCACCATCGCAAACTTTTATTGGCGATGTTATGAATGCACGCCTGAATGACAAAATTGATCTGTTTGTAACAAATGGTTTCCGCTTTAAAGGCGAAGTAACTGCTATCAGCAGTGATGCTCCGGGCCTTACAACTGTTACTGTTCAGTCAACAGATCGTCCTGGTCTTCTTCTTTCCATTTCAAGAACCACTTTACCTGATCAAAGCATCATTTATCGTGGCATCATGATCAGTCAAAAACATAGCGATATGTTGATGATGGAAAAAGATCCTGTTACCGGTTCATACAACTGGAACAGAAAACAGGTTTCACACATGATTGCCGACTAAAATAATTATTTGTTCCAGCAGGTATTTTTATTTCCTTTTAAAATCCAATACTATGACACGTCTAATCCTATGCCTTGTTGCTGCATTTGCAACAACTGCATTCAAAGCATCAGCTCAGGTGCCTAACCTGAGCAGTAACCCAACTGCCAGTGCAACCATTTTTCTTGACTTCGATGGCCAAACAGTAAGCACTCCTTACTGGAATGGCGGCAGAACATTCTACTGCACTCCATCGGGTTTAACAGAAGCACAAATCCTGACAACTTTTTACCAGGTTGCGGAAGATTTCAATCCTTTTAATCTGAACATCACAACAGATTCAACAGTATATTTTGCTGCGCCTATTAACCAAAGACAACGCATTATTGTTACCGCTTACAGCAGCTGGTATGGTAGTGCAGGTGGTGTGGCCTACCTCAATACATTCCGCTGGGGAATGGAAATTCCAGGCTTTGTGTTTGCGAATCTTTTAGGTTACAACGAAAAAAATATTGGCGAAGCTTCATCGCATGAATCTGGTCACACACTTGGTTTAAATCATCAAACAAAGTATGACGACAATTGCAATTTTGTATACGAATACAATCCAGGCACAGGAACCAACGGAAGTGCGACAAGCTGGGCTCCTATTATGGGCAACAGTTATGGCAAAACACTTACACTTTGGCATAAGGGAACAAGCACACAGGGTTGTACTAAATTACAAGATGATTTAGCGATCCTTGCAGGTTCCGACAATGGCTTTGGCTATAAAGAAGATATGGTTGGTAATACACATCGTGATGCTACAGTGTTACCAATGTCAACAACATTATCGGCTAACAGCCAACCAACAACTGGCTTTAATGTAAGCAGTGAAATCAACACCTCATCTGATATAGATATTTTCCGGGTAGATATTACCAGTGCAACTCGTTTGCAAATTGATGCAACACCTTCAACAAACGGAACAACAAAACCAAACGTTGATCTGCAGTTAACATTACTCGATTCAAGAGGCAATACCATTACTACATACAACCCGCCAACTACATTAAATGTAGCCATCGATAGTTTTGTAAATGCAGGCACTTATTACCTCCGTTTAACAAATGCATCAAATACAAACGTATCAAACTATGGTATGCTGGGTGATTACACTGTGAGTGGCGCAGCCCTTCCTTCAACACTTCCTGTGCAAAGCATGAAATTGAATGGAAAAGCAAACAACAGCAACCATGAATTAAGCTGGAATATTGTTGCCGATGAACCAATTGAATCGATCTCAATTGAAACATCAACAAATGGCATGAGCTTCAGCAGCCTGCAAAATGTAAACAGTAACAGCACCAGCTTTGGCTACCAGCCCTCAGAAAAGAAAACAATCTACTACCGCTTATTGGTTACAACAGCTTCACAATTAAAATACTACTCTAATGTGGTTGCTCTTCGTGAAGTTGGTGGCAAATCAAAAGTGGATGTAGTAACCAATATTATCAGCAAAAACGAAATTGCGCTCAACAGCAACGGTTCTTACAATTGGCGTATTATTGACATGAGTGGCCGTGCACTGGCAAATGGCCGCACAACAACCGGCTTTAACCAGTTGCAGCCCGGAACACTCAACAGTGGTATGTATCTGTTACAGATCATCGATGGCGGTGAAATCATAACAGAAAAAATAGTAAAACAGTAAGTTTTTAGATAGTCATAGTTTACCACTGGAACCTGCTGCCCCCTAAAAAGGGCAGCTTTTTTTATAAACCCTTTGCTTACATTTGCTATTATCAAGTTTATGGAATATAACACAACAAGAAATCATTTAACCATTCGTGAGTACGGACGACATATCCAGAAAATGGTTGATTACATTATAACAATTGAAGACCGCCAAAAGCGGCAGGAGCAGGCCCAGGTGGCAATTGAACTGATGGGTTTTTTAAATCCTCACCTGAAGAACGTAGAAGATTTCCGTCATAAATTATGGGATCACTTGTTCCTTATCTCCGATTTTAAATTGGATGTAGATAGTCCTTACCCAATTCCTACAAGAGAATCACTGAAAGCAAAGCCTGAACGTTTACCTTATCCTAAACGTTACCCTCGCTATAATCACCTCGGTAAAAATATTGAAGTGATTATTGATAAGGCGTTGAAAGAAGAGAATCCTGAAAAGAAACAAGGCTTTGCCAATGCCATTGCTTATTATATGAAGCTCTCGTACAATAACTGGCACAAAGAAAATATTCATGACGATGCAATCCAGGCAGAGTTAAGTGCAATTACAAAAGGTGAGCTGGAGTTTAACAACCGTCCTTTTGTGCGTCAATATCGCCCAAGTGATGATTTCAGAGAAAACCGTGGTGGCAGTGGCGGCGGTAAATTTAAAAAACATTTCCAGCAACGCAGTGGTGGTGGCGGCGGAAGAGATAACAGAGGTGGCGGTGGTGGCCGTGACAACCGTGGTGGAAATGGTGGCGGAAAGTTTAAAAAGAGATATTAATCGTTGCGCAACCAAACTATTTGAAAGGTTAATAAGAAAAGTACTTGTTAACCTTTTTTATTTCGCAGTACTTTGTAGCCTGTCATCACATACAGTTAAAACATTTAATTATACTCCATGCATTCTTTTGAAGTAAGAGGTGGTAAAAAACTTAAAGGAGAAATTATTCCCCAAGGCGCCAAGAATGAAGCACTACAGATCATCAGTGCAGTTTTGCTTACGCCGGAAAAAGTAACGATAACGAACATCCCGGATATTGTTGATGTAAATCTGCTCATTGAATTATTGGGCGAAATGAATGTAAAGGTTGAGCGACCGCAACGGGACACTTGTATTTTCCAGGCCGATGATGTAGATATCGACTACCTGCATAGCGAAAAATTTAAAAAGAAAAGCGGAAAGCTTCGTGGAAGTGTGATGCTGGCCGGACCATTGCTTGCCCGTTATAAAAAAGCATTTATTCCAAAACCCGGCGGCGATAAAATTGGAAGAAGAAGATTAGACACACATATCATTGGTTTTGAAAAGTTGGGAGCCGATTTTAATTATCATCCTGAAGATGGTTTCTTTCATCTTACAACAAACAAGCTACAGGGTGTAAACATGCTGCTTGATGAACCTTCTGTAACAGGTACCGCAAACATTGTGATGGCAGCAAGCATGGCTAGTGGCACTACTACTATCTACAATGCCGCATGCGAACCTTACATACAACAACTCTGCGCCTTGCTTAATCGTATGGGCGCAAAGATCAATGGAGTTGGCAGTAACCTTTTAAGTATTGAAGGCGTTGATTATTTAGGTGGCACAGCTCATCGTATTCTGCCGGATATGATCGAAGTTGGTTCGTTCATTGGTTTAGCTGCAATGACACAAAGCGATATTCTTATTAAAGGAGCAGGTGTTGATCAGCTTGGAATTATTCCGGAAAAATTCAGACAGTTAGGTATTGATCTTAGAATTGATGGAGATGATATTCATATACCTGAGCAAGAGTTGTATGAAATACAACGTTACTTCGATGGTGGTGTATTAACCATCTATGATCATCCGTGGCCGGGCTTTACTCCCGACCTGCTGAGTATTGTTCTTGTAACAGCTATCCAGGCAAAAGGAAGTGTACTCATCCACCAGAAAATGTTTGAAAGCCGTTTGTTCTTTGTAGATAAGCTGATTGATATGGGTGCACAAATTATTCTTTGTGATCCGCACCGGGCCGCAGTAATAGGGCTGGGGCGGCAACACCATCTGCGGGGTATTACTATGAGCAGTCCGGATATACGCGCCGGCGTTGCATTGCTTATTGCAGCGCTCAGCGCCGAAGGCAAAAGCACCATCCAGAATATTGAACAAATAGACAGGGGATATCAATACATTGATAAACGACTACGACAGTTGGGTGCGCAAATACAGCGCATTTAAAAGCAGTGTTGAATTTTGGATCCTGAAATTTCACCGATATAAACCGGTTTTTAATAGACATGAATCAAAATAAGATCATTATTATTACAGCTCCTTCGGGTGCAGGTAAAACCACTATTGTCCATTACCTGCTGCAAAAATATCCTCATCAACTTTCATTTTCTGTATCTGCCACTACCCGACCGCCAAGAGAGAATGAACAAAACGGTAAAGATTATTATTTTTTGAATAAGGAAATATTTCAACAAAAAATACAACAGAACCAATTTGTAGAGTGGGAAATGGTATATGAAGGGAAATATTATGGCACTTTACAGGCTGAGCTGGAACGCATCTGGAAAACAGGAAAGATACCTGTACTGGACATTGATGTAAAAGGCGCATTGCATATACAACGCCGTTATCCCGAATCTTCGTATTCTGTTTTCATTCAGCCACCTTCGGTAAAGGAATTAAAAAACAGGCTCGAAAGCAGGGGAACGGAAACCCTGGAATCGCTCGAGGCAAGAATAAATAAAGCATCCTACGAATTATCCTTTAAGGATCATTTTAATTATACTATTGTAAATAACAATCTTGAGGATGCCTGCCGGGAAGCAGAAATGATAATCACAGCTATCGTGAGAGGATAAGGGTGAAGAGGCAATGAATTTCAACTCTTCACTATTCACCATTCACTGCCTCTCTTCTCACATTTCACGTTTCACACAGCAATACAATAAGTTTCCTGATTTTAGTACTATAATTCTGCTTTTTCTAAACACTATATATCTTCCGGGTCCGTTTTGTTTATGCTATAAAAAAGATGTCATATTGCAATTATATACAATATACCCCTTGTGAGATTTACATTTCCTCTTATTAAACAATTATTAATCAATTTATTATATTTGAAGATATATGGCCGATGTTG
>JAKFDY010000449.1:0-9985 GCA_036675885.1 Lacibacter sp.
GTTACAGAATCAGTAACGGCTTTGCATACATAATCAAAATGAGGTGTATCGCCACGCACAATACAACCAAGTGTAATAAATGCATGTGGTCTTGTTTTGATATGCCTCGATTTACTTTCCCAGTAAGCCTTTACTGCAAAACCAATTTCCACAGCGCCGGGCACTGTTACAGTTGCTATTTCTTTAACACCAAATTCTTCGAGTATTTTTCTGCAACCTTTTTCGAGTTCATCGATCACTGTTGCATTCCACTCGGTACGTACCAACACAACACAGGCACCCGAAAAATCGTAAGTGCCTGCATTTAACTGGTATAAGTTACTATTGCTAACCTCTGCCATAATATGATTGGTTACGCTGTTTATTCATTACCAACAACACCAAGTCGTGCAAGATATTTTTCAGCTTGTGCTGCTGCAGTTGACTTTGGATATTTTTCTTTCAATGCTTTTAACAGCTCTGTTGACTTTTCTTTTTTACCAGCCACTTCATAAGCCATTGCAGCACGATAAAGATTTTCAGATGAAGTGTATTCATCTTTATCATTTAATGTGCCTGCTTTTTCGTAGTAAGAAGCACCTTTCTCTTTTTTATCCGTGCTCATGTATGCATCGCCTAACATGCGCCATGCTGCACTTTGCACCTGTGTAGCATCAGTTGAAAAATCTTCAAGCTGTTTAATGGCATTATTATAATCTTCTTTGCGGAGATAAACAGCACCTGCATAGTAATGTGCAAGGTTTGCTGCTTTTGTACCGCTGTAAGTTTTAGCGATCTTCAGAAAACCAGCTGCAGAACCATCGCCATTCAATGCCAGATCCAATGAATCCTGTGCAAAATATTGTTGTGCACGGCTGATTGCTTCATTGCCCTTTGTTTCTTTTGGACCAATAAAGAAATTCTTATACACCAGGTAACCACCTGCAAGCAAAATCACCAATCCACCAATATACATAATGGGTTTTGAGAAACGACCCCAGAAATCTTTCGCTTGTTTGATGGCATGCACTTCGTTAAGTTCTTGTGCTGTTGTTTTTTTTGTTTCAGACATTTTATAATAATTCAGTTTTTATTTCATTTCTTACGTTAATCTCGACTTCGCTCAGAACTATCTCAGCTTAGTCAACAATGAACGGATAGTTTTGATCAACATACACATCTTTCAGTAATTCATCTGCTTCAGGGTATGGGCTTTCTTCAGAAAACTTCACACACTCTTCAACTTCCAGGCGTACACGTTCGTTAATCGCTTCAATTTCTGCTTCGCTTACGCCGAACACTTCCAATAATTTTTTCTTTGAAGTTTCAATTGGATCACGTTGTTTGTATTCTTCAACTTCATCCTTAGAACGGTATTTCTGAGGATCACTCATTGAGTGGCCTTTGTAGCGGTAGGTTTTGATCTCCAGTAAAGTTGGGCCTTCACCTGTTCTTCCGCGTTTCACCGCACGGGCTACTGCTTCGTGTACAGCTTCAGGATCCATACCATCAACACTATCAGCAGGCATTTCGTAAGCATCTGCAAGTTTATAAATATCAACTACATTACTTGTACGGGTTACAGATGTACCCATTGCGTAGTTGTTATTTTCACAAATGAAGATCACCGGCAATTTCCACAACATTGCGAGGTTGAATGTTTCGTGGAGCATGCCCTGGCGTGCAGCACCATCACCAAAGAACGTAAGACAAACCGCATCTGTTCCTTTATACTTTTCAGCAAAAGCCAAACCTGCACCGGTACCAATTTGTGCACCCACAATACCATGACCGCCATAGAAACCAACATCTACACCAAAGAAGTGCATACTACCACCCTTACCTTTTGAGCAACCGGTAGCTTTACCATACAATTCAGCCATACAGCTTTTTGCACTTACACCCTTTGCAATAGCTAAACCATGATCACGATAAGCAGTGATCATTTTATCTTCTCCTTTGGTCGCCGTCATACATCCTGCAGCAATGGCTTCCTGGCCAATGTAGAGGTGGCAGAAACCACGGATTTTTTGCATACCATATAATTGTCCGGCTTTTTCTTCGAAACGGCGAAGGAGCAGCATTAACTCATACCAGTAGAGATAAGTTTCTTTCGTGAATTTAGTGGCCACGTCGTAATTTTTTTAGAGTGGCAAAGATAAGGGGACAGGGTTAATTTCAGATGGGCGATTTTGAATTGGGAATTAGGAATTTGGAATTGTGGATTTACGTCTTGCAGGCTGGGCTTTTCCTCTTGGCTCTTTGGACTTTATGGCTTGGATTTTGTGCCTTGTTCTCTGGATTTTGTTCTTGGCATCCTGCCCGGAATTAAGTAACTTTTATATGTAGATTTTTCAGCTCTTTTCATTCAATCTTTTGTTATGGGTATGTTACATCAACTTCAGCAATGGAGCATCACCCATCACCCCAAATGGCTGGTGGTGTTGCGTGTTGCACTTGGATTAAGCCTAATGTTAAAGGGGATTTCGTTCATCAGTAATGATGTATTATTACAATTACTGGTGAAGGATACAAGTTTTGCTTCGCAAAATTGGCTCATTACGGTTATCCCTTGGATTCATCTTCTTGGAGGGTTTTTAATTTTGATAGGCCTTTTTACCCGTTGGGCAGTTTTGGTGCAGATACCGATATTGCTGGGTGCTGTATTTTTTATTAACGCACCCAAAGGAGCATTTGCAGGACAGTCAGAACTAGGGCTTTCAATCATCATACTTGTATTGCTCTGTTTCTTCTTTGCAGAAGGTGGAGGCCCCTTATCAATGGATGAGTATTTCAGGCGCTATTGGAAAATAAACAAGCATTAAGAAAGCGGTTCTTTAGACGGAGGCACAACCTGGAATGCCTTTTTAACATGTAGCGAATAATAGGCAATAAATGCGCTTGCAATCATGAGTATTGCTCCCAACAGGAATGATGACCCCGGAAAGTAAATTGGCGCTGCTTTACTTGTAAAATAGGCAAATGTATTGGTCATCATTAACGGACCTGCAATTGTAGTAGCACTCATTAAGCCTGTTAATGAACCTTGCAGTTCACCTTGCTCGTTAGCAGGCACATGCCCAACCATGACCGATTGCAATGCAGGGCCACAAATACCACCCAGACAATAAGGAACAAGAAAAGCAAACATCATCCAGCTTTGTGTTGCAAATGCAAAAAGCAACATACCAAATGCGTATAGCGCCAACCCGATGTAAATACTTTTTTCATTTCCTAACCGTGGATTAACGACACGTGTTAAACCCGCCTGTACGCCACCTACCAATACGCCCACTACTGTTAAAGAAATACCGATCATACCAGGTGTCCATTTGAACCGTTCAATAGTAAAAAAACTCCAGTTGCTTTGTACTGCATGGCCACCCAGGTAAACCAATACCAAGGCAATGAGCAATCCGCCAAGTGCAGGATACTTCTTTAGATTATAAATACTCACACCCGGTATTGTCCGGCGCCATTCAAACGGACGACGCAGTTCGGGCTTTAAAGATTCGGGAAGTATAAAGAAGCCATATAAAAAGTTGAGGAAGCATAAACCCGCTGACACCATGAAAGGAACCCGTGTACCCAAATCACCTAACAAACCACCAATAGATGGACCAATCACGAACCCTAAACCAAATGCGGCCCCGATCATTCCGAAATTTTTGGCTCTGTCTTCCGGAGCACTGATATCGGCAATATATGCAGAGGCTGTGGTAAAACTTGCACCAGTAATCCCTGCAATGATGCGACCAACAAACAACCAACCAAGGTTAGGTGCAAAAGCCAATAAAACATAATCAAGTGAAAACGCAAACAATGTTGCCAATAAAATGGGGCGGCGACCATATTTATCGCTGAGATTACCTATTAATGGCGAAAACACAAACTGTGTAATAGCAAACGCTGCCAATAACCAACCACCAATCTTTGAAGCCTCGCTCACATTTACATGTGCCAGTTCTTCAATAAGATTTGGCATCACCGGTATAATAATACCGAAGCCGATCACATCAATCAACAGCGTGATAAAAATGAAACCAATTGCAGCGTTTTTGCCGGAAGCCATAAATTAAAATTGAGGTGCAAAGATGATTTTTTGCCTGAGATCTGCCGAAGATTTTTTCTATTCGTGTTGAAAATAAAAAAAGGCAATGAATTTCTCCATTGCCTCGTATGAGCATCATGTTCTTTTTAAGCTCTTTTTTTTGTTGCTGTTTTTGCGGCAGGTTTTTTAGCGCTCGCCAGCAAATCAATGACTTTGCTGAATGCATTTACATTCACCGGGCCATTATACACTTCACCATTAATATAGAAGAATGGCACGTCTCTGATACCCTTATCTGCACCTTCAAGAAGATCGGCACGAACGCTCCAGCCATAAACTGAATCAACCAGTTTGGTTAAAAAGTTTTTATCTGTTACGCCGGCTTCTTTTGCATATCCTTTGAGGCTGATGGTACCTAATTGACGACGGTGAGCAAACAGGATATTGTGCATATCCCAAAACTTACCTTCACCTTCCTGCGCTGCACCAATTGAAGCTTCCGCTGCTTTTTGTGCACGCTGGTGAATACGTGTTAACGGAAAATGACGGAAATTAAACTGTAATTTATCTTCGTATTTGCCCATTAACTGGTTTACCACTTCGTTTGCTTTAGCACAGGCTTCACTTTCATAATCGCCGTACATCACTAATTTAACCGGTGCCTGCTTATTGCCAACCCATATATCTTTCGGTGGGATAATTTCTATTTCTACTGCTTTGTGTGCCATAACCTATGTCCTTTTTTATTTAATAATTCGATAACTTATCAACTGTTAATTCCTGGTAGCCGCTGCCTTGTTCTTTTCCTTTGTTGAAGGAGTATCGTCGTTTTCATTTCTGAAAACAACTACGCCATCAAACACATCCACAAGTACTTTGCGGCCTTTTTCGATATCGCCTGATAAAATCTTTCGGCTTAGCCCATTAACGATCTCTTTCTGAATCAATCGCTTTAAGGGTCTTGCACCAAACTGGGGATCGAAACCATGTTCGGCAAGGAATTCAAGGGTGTAGTCAGAAAATTCAAGCTGTATTCCACTTTGAGCAACGAGTTGCCTGAGATTGTTCAGCTGAATGCGAATAATGGATTTGATTTCCTTTCGAAGTAATGGTGCAAACATAATGATTTCGTCCACACGATTCAAGAATTCAGGCCTAATGGTTTGTCGTAACAACGTCATAACTTCCAGTTTTGCCCGCTCAGCAGCCTTATCTAGCTCATTTTCAGCACTCACACCTTCATAAGCTTCGCTGATAAGATGGCTACCAATATTACTGGTCATGATGATAATTGTGTTCTTAAAGTTCACCACCCTACCCTTATTGTCGGTGAGGCGGCCATCATCCAGCACCTGCAACAGCACATTCCACACATCCGGATGGGCTTTTTCAATCTCATCCAGCAATACCACACTATAGGGTTTGCGGCGAACAGCTTCAGTCAATTGACCGCCTTCATCGTAACCCACATAACCGGGAGGCGCACCCACTAGCCTTGAAACGGTGTGCTTTTCCTGGTACTCACTCATATCGATCCTCGTCATCATACCTTCATCATCAAACAGGTACTCGGCCAATGCTTTTGCCAGTTCGGTTTTACCCACACCGGTTGTACCAAGGAAGATGAATGAACCGATCGGTTTCTTTGGATCGCTCAACCCTGCCCTGCTTCTGCGGATGGCATCTGCAACAGCAGTAATGGCTTCGTCCTGGCCAATTACACGGTTGTGCAGTTCATCTTCCAGGTGCAATAATTTTTCACGCTCGCTCTGCAACATCTTTGCTACAGGAATACCCGTCATTTTCGCAATGTTCTCAGCAATATCTTCTGCATCCACTTCTTCTTTCACCAAACGCTTCTCGCTGCTTGCTGAAAGCTGCACGCTGAGTTCCTGAATGATACTCTCCTGCTCTTTTATTTTACCGTAACGGATCTCTGCTACCTTACCATAATCACCTTCCCGTTCTGCACGCTCAGCCAGCAATTTGAGATTTTCAATTTCCGCTTTTGCATTTTGCACTTTTTCTACCAGTTCTTTTTCTTCTTTCCACTTTGCTTTGAGCGTATCCCGGTCAACAGAAAGATTAGCGATGTCGGTGTTGAGTTCTTTTAATTTATATTCATCATTCTCACGCTTGATCGCTTCACGTTCAATTTCCAATTGACGGATCTGCCGTTCAAGTTTATCCAGTTCTTCAGGCATGCTGTTCATTTCCAAACGAAGCTTGGCTGCACTTTCATCAATAAGATCAATTGCTTTATCGGGCAAGAAACGATCAGTGATGTAGCGCACACTTAATTCAACTGCTGCTATAATAGCTTCGTCTTTAATACGCACATGATGATGAGTTTCGTAACGGTCTTTCAATCCACGTAAAATAGACACCGCATCTTCCATGCTCGGCTCATTGATCATCACTTTCTGGAAACGACGTTCAAGTGCTTTATCTTTTTCAAAGAATTTCTGATATTCATTCAAGGTGGTTGCGCCAATGGCACGGAGTTCACCTCTTGCCAGTGCAGGCTTGAGAATGTTAGCTGCATCCATTGCGCCTTCGCCGCCGCCTGCACCAACAAGCGTATGAATTTCATCAATGAACAAAATAATTTCACCATCGCTGGTTGCTACTTCTTTCACCACACTTTTCAAACGTTCTTCAAACTCACCTTTATATTTTGCACCGGCAATGAGCTGCCCCATATCCAATGCATAAATAATCTTCGATTTTAAATTCTCAGGCACATCGCCATTTACAATACGCATAGCCAACCCTTCGGCAATAGCTGTTTTACCAACACCGGGTTCACCCACAAGAATGGGATTGTTTTTGCTTCGACGAGTTAAGATGTGTAACGTTCTGCGTATCTCTTCATCACGACCAATCACAGGATCAAGCTTACCTTGTCTTGCCATTTCAATTAAGTTCTTTGCATACTTGTTTAATGCATTGAACTGAGTTTCCTGTGTTTGACTTTTTACTGTATCGCCTTTACGTAAATCTTTAATGGCAGTGATCAATCCTTTCTCCGTTAAGCCAGCATCTTTCAACAACTTGGCTGTTGAATCATTCCCTTGCACGATCGCCAACAACAAATGTTCAGGTGTTACAAACTCATCGCCAAAACCTTTAAGCGATGCGCCTGCACGCAACACAACATTGTTTGCTTCACGGCCAATAGACTGTGCAGCTTCACCACTTGTTTTAGGCAAACGATTGATGGCTTCATCAAGTTTTGATTCAACAAGGTTTAGTGTAACATTATTTTTCTTCAACAGGTATTCAACAGGACTATCCTGCTGATCGAGTAATGCCTTAAGTATATGCTCCGTTTCGATATTAGTATTCTGTGCATTAAACGCCAATTGCTGCGCCTGCTGCACAGCCTCTGCTGCTTTTATAGTGAAGTTTCCTAAATTCATACTTCTGTTATTTTAAACTTAAGTCCTCAAAACACAATCCAATAAAAAAAATCAGAAAGAATGTCACTTAACTGTTTGAATATCCGCCCCAAAGTCAGTGCCAGCCTTGTTTTCCTGTTATTCTTTCAGTTGGGTTTTGCCCAGCAAGACTTCAGCAAAGTAGATGAGTGGGTAAATAAGAATCTTACCGACCTCGGCGGCAGAGCTGTAATGATGGTATATAAGGATGGAAAAATCGTGTATGCACAGAATTTTAACAATTTAACAAAGGCCCAGCAGAACCGGGGAAAGATCAAAGCAAAAATACAAGGCAAGGAGGTAGAAGAAGTATTGCAGGATTATACAGCCACTACACGTGAGCGTGTTGCCAGCAGCAGCAAATGGTTCACTGCTGCATTACTGATGACCTATATCGATGAAAACAAAGTTCGGCTAACCGACTCCGTTGGTAAATATCTTCCTGTAATGACGAAGTATGGTAAAGGTGGCATTAAAGTGTGGCAATGTTTAAATCATACAACGGGTATTAAAAGTGGCGGACTGCGTGATATGCTTAACGGCATGAAGAACGTAAAAACGATGTTTCAATCCATTGAACAGATCGCTATGTTGCCTATGGAAGGAACACCGGGAAAATATTTTCATTACAGCAATACAGGATTACAAATTGTTGCAGGCATTATTGAAAAAGTGAGTGAGAAAGATTTTGAAACGGCATTTAAAGAACGTATTGCTGATCCACTTGAAATGAAGAATACAAATTTTGGAAAGAACGGTGTGCCGCTTGCTGCTGGTGGTGCTTACAGCACAGCAGAAGATTACATGAATTTTTTGATCATGCTGTTGAATGAAGGGGAGTTTAATGGCAAGCGCATCATCAGCAAAGCACTGGTGAATGAAATGCAGAAGAACCGATTAGGTCGTGATGTTGAATTAGCGTACGCACCTGAAGAAGCTGGTAACTGGGGTTATGGTTTTGGTGAATGGATCATGGATGCACCATTAGCGGTGAGTGAAAAGAAAGATGCGATGCCTGTTTCAAAACGTGGAGTTGCTGTAAGCAGTCCGGGTTTGTTTGGAAGTTTCCCCTGGATCGATAACGATAAAAAATATTGTGCGTTTTTATTTGTGTATAATTTAAAGAACAAAGGAAGGCATGGAAAGTATACGGAGCTGAAGGGGATTGTTGATAATGTGATGAGGTAGAGGGAGAAAATCTAAAAGACAAATAACAAAATCTAAAGCCCAAAAGACAAAGACCAAAAAGTTTAGCTGCAAGCAGCAGCTATTTGCAACAGATTGGAGTGAGTAAGCCTGCCTTGAATTTCTATAACAAAAAAATCCCAGGTATATATACTTTTCAAATACTACCTGGGATGCAAAAAAAAATAATCCGGGTTTATTTAACCCTTGTAAGCTTCATTTCTCCTCTTTCATTCTTAACCAATATTTCATTTTCATTTATCAATTCTGCAGTGCTCGCCATTTTAGTGTCGTTAAAGGAAATACTATAGGAAAACTTTTTCCCTTCTATTTTCCCATCCTCTAATTTAGCCTCACCGAATTGAGTTTTCCAGGTACCTGTAACTACTTTTCCTTCAACCTTAAAAGTATAATTGACTTCAAAAGTACCGTTCGGTGTTTCACGGGTACCTTTCCATTTGCCATCAATAGCATTTTGTGCAAAAGCTGTGTAACATCCAAGAATGAACAACAAACTAAAAATGTATTTCATATACTATGTTTTAATGATTAAAAATTTATCTGTTAACGGTCTAAAACTTTTCTACACCTTTCACATTCATCTTTACTGACGTAACCCTGTCGGGGCTTGTCATAAATAATATTTTATTGTTTGCTCCTGCAAAAACATTGTTGGTGCCGCCACCGCCGGGAATTGTCAGCACCTTATCTCCATTTTTATCATAAGCGTTTAATCCAGGTCCGCCGCTAACGTAAATATTTCCATTTTCATCGAGTGACATTCCATCACAGAAATTCAGATTATTAACAAGTGTCTGCATATTGGAAAGTGTACCATCAGAATCAATATTAAAAACCTTGATTTGCCCTGTACCATCATAAGTCCAATTGTTTACATACAGTTTTTTACCATCAGGAGTTCCGGCAATACCGTTTGGCCATATGTCAGCATTCCATCCCGCCATTGTAGTAACTCTGACAAGAGTGCTTGCACCGGGTGCTAAATAATATACGTGGCCACCTTTACCGGTTGCAGCCTGTTCAGAGTGTGTTGGCTCCCAATTTTGTTTGCGTGGATCAGATGCATCCCAATAATCTCTCGGAAATATAGGATCCGTAATATAAATACCTCCATTTATTGGATTGATCCAAACATCATTAGGGCCATTTAATAATTTGCCATTGTAATTATTTACCAACACGGTATGAGAACCATCCGGAGCAATCTTCCAAAGTTCTCCATGCATATCTGCGCAGGCAATGAGATAGCCATCTTTATCAAACGCCATTCCATTAGAACGACCGGTACCGGTTAAAAATGTAGTAATCT
>JAKFDY010000450.1:0-36201 GCA_036675885.1 Lacibacter sp.
ATGGCTTGCATGTCCTCCTTTTCGGCGTCTATTAGACGTTAGGGGCCATTGGAGAGTTCATCGTGCTTGAGCAAAATCTAAGCGATCGTTTCTGGAACTGGATTCTTGTTCTCTTCATGAAACGTTCGAAACGAACAGACCAAATCAAAATAACTTTTCCTGTACTCTTTTAATTTTTTTGTTAAACGAAGTACTGTTACCAGGTAAATTTTTGATATTAACTTCTTTGTTTCATCGCTTCATATAATATCATGGCCGTTGCTACACCTACATTCAAACTTTCAAAATCTCCTTTCATGGGGATTTTGAAAGTTTCATCGCATATCTTCATTAAGCCCGGGAAAACACCTTTCTCTTCTCCTCCCATTACAATGGCACAGGGTTCTTTAAAATCGCAATCATAAATACTTTTCTTCGCCGTCATTTCACTGGCAAATACACGAATGCCATTGAGGTGCAGATCATCAACAGCCTTCATTAAACTGTTTACACGGCAAACAGAAATCAATTCCAACGCACCGGCACTTGTAAGTATCGCATCTTCATTCAACGCCCCCACTCCTTTATCCGGAATAATAATCGCATGTGCACCACAACATAAAGCAGTACGTGCAATACCACCGATGTTTCTGATATCAGTAACCCCATCAAGAATCACAAACATCGGTACTTCGCCTTTCGCAACCACCCAATCAATCACCTGCTGCAGATCCTGGTAACGAATCTTTGAAAGTTGGGCAATACATCCCTGGTGATCGTTTACATTAAAACTGTTTAGTTTTTCAACCGGCACTTTATTTACCGGCACCTGTTGTTTAAATGCCAGCTTTTGAATTTCTTCAGCAACATCGCCATGCAAAGTATTCTGCATGTAAATACGATCGAGCTGTTTACCTTCCTGTAATGCTTCAAGCACTGGAATGCGACCGATAACTAAAGAAGATTTCCTGGGACGTTGCTGTTTTTGACGGAACTGTTTCACGCTGCAAAGAAACATAAAAAAGAAACCCACAAACCTTTCGGTTTATGGGTTGAACCACATTGATGGTTTTGTTGGGGTTATTTTAAACCGAAAGCCTTTTTCACTTTCGATACGTAATCTAATTTTTCCCAGGTAAACAATTCCACTTTTACTTTTTTCACTTTACCATCGGGACTTTTGAATGTTTTTTCAACCAATTCAGGAACACGACCCATGTGACCATAAGCAGCAGTTTCGCTGTAGATCGGGTTACGTAATTTTAAACGTTGCTCGATAAAATAAGGACGCATATCGAAAATACCTTCAACGATTTTTGCAATTGCACCATCGCTCAAATCAACCTTTGCAGTGCCGTAAGTATTTACATTAATTGAAGTGGGTTTTGCAACACCAATTGCATAAGAAACTTGTACCAGCACTTCGCTACATAAACCGGCAGCAACTAAGTTCTTTGCAATATGACGAGTTGCGTAAGCAGCTGAACGATCTACTTTAGAAGGATCTTTACCGCTGAACGCTCCACCACCGTGTGCACCTTTACCACCATACGTATCAACAATGATCTTACGACCGGTTAAACCAGTATCACCGTGAGGTCCGCCAATTACGAACTTACCTGTTGGGTTGATATGATATTTAATGTCGTTGTTGAACAACTTAGCGTATTTCTTATACTTTGATTTGATGCGTGGGATCAGGATATTGATCACATCAGCTTTGATCTTTGCCAGCATTTTTGCTTCAGCATCAAAATCGTCATGCTGTGTAGAGATAACGATCGCATCGATACGCACCGGTTGGTTGTTATCATCATATTCTAATGTTACCTGGCTCTTTGCATCGGGACGCAGGTAAGGCATTTTCGAATTCTTTTCACGACGGATAGCTGCTAACTCGATCAACAGGTTGTGCGCAAGATCCAATGCCAATGGCATGTAATGCTCTGTTTCGTTGGTAGCATAACCAAACATCATACCTTGGTCACCCGCACCTTGTTCTTCTTTCTTCTTGCGGTCAACACCTTGGTTAATGTCGGCACTTTGCTCATGAATGGCACTTAACACACCACATGAGTTTGCTTCAAACATATATTCACTCTTTGTATAGCCGATCTTCTTAATTACACCACGGGCAATTTCCTGAACATCGAGGTAAGCTTTTGAACGTACTTCACCAGCTAAAACAACCTGGCCGGTTGTAACCAATGTTTCGCAGGCTACTTTTGATTGAGCATCAAATGCAAGAAAATTATCAATGAGTGCATCACTGATTTGGTCAGCTACTTTATCAGGATGACCTTCGGAAACTGATTCAGATGTAAATAAGTAAGGCATAATAATGAGTTTAGAAGTTCCGATATTTTTAGTTCGGAAAGGCGCAAAGATAAGCTGTGAAACAATTCAAAACTTACTGCTTTGAGTAATAGATACGCACATACATTTTTTGTGTGGGATGCGAGCCACCACCAAGTTGCACACGACCGTAAGCTAACGGATTAAGAGACGTGGCACTGGCTTTTTTTGCAGTGAAATGAACGATGTATGGAGCCGAAAGTTTAAAATCCCTTCGTGATGTTTTATTGTTTACCAGGTTCTGAATATAGCTTGTCATGTTCATGCGATATTCAGAGATAAGATTATTAGACGCATCCCTTATGAAATTGGTTCCCCCTCCGGTATAATCATAATCGAAGGTGTACATCGTATCCAATTGCTGATTTAAGGCTGAAGCAGGTGTCATGTAATATTGCTGGTCGAAAGGAATTGGCTCCACAGCACCAGAAGCTGAGAAACTGGACATATGCAGGAACGGCGGTACAAACAAATTCTCAATACTCAACGGACCTTGGTAAACCTGCTGGGCAACCAGCTCTGCACGATGAATAATATAAGGACGGCCCGTTAATGTATCAAGCCCGGGAATTGATACCCGAACTGCAGTACCAGGGGCACTTTGAACATACACAAGGCTCGATGGCACACCAGCAGTTAACACAGGTTGTGCTGTGCTGCCGGCATAATTGCGATGTATTTTGTTTGCATTAGCACTGCGCACAGTATCGTTTACAAAAGTGAACCGAGCAACAGTTGTATCATCTTTTCCCTCACGATTCTTTTGTCTGTAATAGAGATTTAATCTTGTTGTTTCTCCGGTAAGCTGAAAATAGTTGATCACATTTCCACTTGTAACAGAATCAGCAACAATGGCAAAACCATTAAGGAAGTTTTTGAAAATTGTATCGTTCTGGAAAGCACCGGTTATATTGTTCTGATCTAATAACAAACGACCAAAAGCATCATCCAGACGAATACGTAATTGATTATATACGCTGTCCGCTTTATAAGCTGCACGGTAAGGTCTTCTGAGATCGCCTACTGTAAAAGAGGCAGTTCCAAGAATATCACCGGTAGAAAAATCAGGAGCCTCAGTTAAATGGTATAACTTATTTGCTTTAAATGTGGGATCAGTGATTTTGTAAACACTCACTTTTGAAACAGCCGACGTATCGCCATATGCACCAGTAAAAGATAATGAGAGTACACATGAATCAAGAAAGAGACTGTCTTTTGCTACTGGATAAGAGAAAGGATAAAGAGTTGGCAGCAACTGCAGGTATATAGAGGCAGTTGTTGTTCCAAACATCGGATCGTTGATATAGCCTAATAAATGCTGATCGGCCTTGCCACTATATGTTGAATCGATCTCAAGATAGTTGGTTGTTGTAACCGGAAGTATCATTGTATCAGTTATCAACCGGTCAGTGCCGGGCAACAGATCACCTCCCAATGTTGTACGCTCTAACTTTGTACAACTGCTGATAAGGATCACGATAAATAATGGAACAAATAAAAACGAAGTTCTTCTGCGCATCTCCGGTGTGAGAAAATTCATAGAATGATGACAATGTTATTTCGACGAAAGGTCGGTATATAGTTGTAAATAGTCTGTTAAATCACCATCTGGTTTAAAAGGCAACACTTTCTTTCCACGCACTTTGTTGAACTCTTCCAACAATTTCTTATCAACCTTTTCGGCACCAAATGTAATTGCATCAGCATACGTTGCACCGCCACGGAACATGGCTGTGTTATTCGTATCCTTATAAGGTTCCAGGTCTTTGTCTTTAATACTTGCATGAATATTTGCAAGCTTTAAAAATTTAGGTCCCAGCTTTTCCTTAAATGTATTTTGACCGATCGTGTAAATAAGTTTGCTGTTGCCAAAAACAGGTTCTTTCTTGTAGGCTGTTTGCAGGTACATTGGAATTAAACCAGTCATCCAGCCACTGCAATGAATGATATCAGGAGGCCAGCCGAATTTCTTTACAGTTTCCAAAGCACCTTTGCAGAAAAAGATCGTACGCAGATCGTTATCATCAAACCACTTTTCATTTTCATCATGATAAATGAACTTGCGTTTGAAAAAATCTTCGTTCTCGAGGAAATAAACCTGCAAACGGGCATTGGGTAAAGAAGCAACTTTGATCTGTAACGGGTAATCATCATTATCAACCGATACATTAATACCACTAAGCCTTACTACTTCGTGTAATCGGTGACGACGTTCATTGATTACACCGAAACGGGGCATAATGCAACGAATTTCGAAACCACTGTCATTTGCTTTTATCGCCAGCTGATTGACAATTGAAGAAAAATCTGTTTCTTCCAGATAAGGCGACATTTCACTGGCAATAAATAAAATTCTTTTCTTTGCTGCTACCATTACTGATTGTTAAAGAATCGTTACCTGTTAAATAAGGTGTGCAAAGGTAGTGGATTTTAGGCAAAAGCCTTGTATTTGGCAAGTTTTGCCCTTAAAAACAACATTCATGCTCATTTTTCATACCGTTCAGCAATTACAGAAATACCTCGGTCAGCAAAAGCAGAAAGGCTTAATAATGGGTTTTGTTCCCACAATGGGTGCCTTACATCAGGGTCATTTGTCATTGATTGAAGAAAGTAAAAAGACCACCGACCTGACGATTTGCAGCATTTTTGTGAACCCTACCCAGTTCAACGATCCGAAGGATTTTGAGAAATACCCCGTTACCATCAGCACAGATATTGAGCTGTTGTTGAAGGCGGGTGTACATGTGCTCTTCCTACCCTCTGTAAAAGAAATCTACCCCAACGGAACAAATACTCAGCCGCACTACGATCTCGGCTTTTTAGAAACGGTGCTTGAAGGCAAATACCGTCCCGGTCATTTCCAGGGAGTTTGCCAGGTAATGCATCGCCTGCTCAATATTGCCGATGCGCATCATTTATTTATGGGGCAAAAGGATTACCAGCAATGCATGGTCATCAATCACCTTATATCAACCCGACAAATTCCAACAAAACTGCATATTGCTCCCACCCTCCGGGAGAGCGACGGGTTGGCGATGAGCAGCCGGAATATGCGTTTAACAAAAGAAGACAGACAAACAGCTGTGGCCATTTCTCAAGCTCTCAAACAAATGAAAATGCAGTTGAAGCCGGGTTCTTTACAAACGATAAAAGAAGATGCAACAGCTTTTCTTACAGCAAAAGGCTTCAGGGTTGATTATACAGAAATAGCACATGCAGATACACTTGCTTTGTTTGATAACTGGAATGGCAACGATCCAGTTGTTGCATTAATTGCAGCTTATATTGGAGAAGTTCGCCTTATTGATAACATGCTGCTGACAACCGCAGATTAAGTACGAAATACAAAGTACGAGGTACGAGGTACGAGGTACGCTTTTGTACATCGTACCTTGTACTTCGCAATTCATCTTTGGCGCTGAGAAAAAAGATACAGAGAGTTACGCAGAGGAAACTCTGAAATCGTAAATCTAAATTCTAAAATACAGCTCCTGTCTCTTACTTCGTATTTATCAAAAACTTTCCTTATAAATTTGCCGTATGGAAATTGAAGTATTAAAGTCGAAAATACATCGGCTTACGATTACAGAAGCCAATCTTCACTATGTTGGCAGTCTTACATTAGATGAAGACCTGATGGACGCAGCCAACATGATCGAGTATGAAAAAATTCAGGTGGTGAACGTAAACAATGGTAACCGTTTAGAAACTTATCTCATAAAAGGAAAACGTGGAAGTGGTGTTTGTTGTTTAAACGGTCCGGCTGCCCGCCAGGGTTCTGTTGGAGATGTGGTAATTATCATATCTTACGCCACCATGGATTTTGAAAAAGCAAAAAGCTTTAGCCCATGGGTTGTGTTTCCGAAAGAATCAAATAAACTTTAGACAGGCCATACATTATGCTGAAGAAAAGAATCATCCTCGCTGTACAGTTTTTATTTTTCCTCGGGCTTGGATTGTTTCTTGTATGGTGGATGGCCCGTGGTATTGATGATAAAGGTTGGGAACAGATTCGCCTTTCGTTAAAGCAAGCCAATTACTGGCTTTTTGTGCCGGTATTCCTGATGCTTTTATTAAGTCATTACGTGAGGGCACTCCGTTGGAAAATATTAATGGAGCCGTTGGGTTATAAGCCTGGTACTTTTAATGTATTTAATGCCGTGATGATCGGTTACCTCGCCAATCTTGCGTTTCCACGTTTGGGCGAAGTATTGAAATGCACTCTGCTTGCACGTTACGAGAAAGTAGCACCAGACAAACTTGTTGGCACTATTGTAGCCGAACGTGCTATTGATCTTGTATGCCTCATCACCGCTTTTGTAATTACCATTTTATTGCAAATTGATACTGTTGGCAATTATGCGTTAACCACCTTGCAGGATATTTTCCTGGGCGATGATAAAGAGTTTTCATGGGTTCGTCTTGTACTGTTTTTAGGAATAGCAACATCAGCCTTGTTTTTATTTTACTGGATACTCAGAACATTTAAGCATATCAAAATCATTGAAAAAATCAGGAATGTAATCAAGGGTATCTGGTCTGGTTTAAATAGTGTACGTTTTATTAAACGTCGCCGGGTATTTCTGCTGCATACCATTCTTATCTGGACATTGTATTTCCTCAGCAGCCGTGTAGGTTTTTATGCCATGGAAGAAGTATCACATCTTGGTACAAGAGAAGCTTTTTCAATTCTTTCATTTGGAAGTATTGGTATGATTGCCACACAGGGAGGCATCGGTGCATACCAGTTTATTGTTCAGGAGATATTGATGCTGTATGGTCTTTCGCAGATCACCGGTTTTACATTCGGTTGGATCTTATGGATCGCCCAAACACTTGTGATCTTATTAGGCGGATTGATCTGCTTTATTCTATTACCAGTTATTAATCGTAAACGCAATGAAAGCAACCAGGCACATTCAGCAGAAAATACTTGACCGATATCATTTGCAGCAAGAACTGATGCGCTGCCGGAAATTCAGCAAAAAAATAGCGTTTACCAATGGCTGTTTCGATATACTGCATGCAGGTCATATTCATTCGTTAATGCAGGCGGCATCCTTTGCAGATGTGTTGATCGTTGGATTGAACAGTGATGCTTCAACCAAACGATTGAAAGGCGATAACCGACCCGTTAATAATGAACAGAACCGTGCTTTACTGCTGGCTTCTTTGGTAATGGTGGATGCGGTTGTGTTGTTTGATGAAGACACTCCGTTTGAACTGATCACATCTGTTATGCCTGATGTGTTGGTAAAAGGTGGCGATTATACTGTTGATACTATAGTTGGTGCAAAAGAAGTAATAGCAAATGGTGGCACAGTGGAAATTATTCCATTGGTAGAAGGGCTATCAACTACTTCGTTGTTGGAGAAAATCGAGCGTTTGTAAATTCTTGATCAATTTTTAAAAAAAATACGTAAACCCGGTTGTTATTTTGAAGAAAAATAACATATGAAAAACAGCCACCCCTCTTCAATTACGTACTCTTTTTATTGTTTCATTTGATAATAACAGGTATGAGGTTGTACAACTTTTTCATTTACTTTTTACTACCGACACTCCATTACTTATATGAAAAAAATAGTTTTATTGGGGTTTAATCTCTCTTTTTATTTTGCCATTAAATTCTTTTTCACAAGCTGAGTCTATTAAGGTTGATACAGCATATTTAATGGTAAAGAGTTGGGATACTTCATTTAATTTAGTTTTCTTTTTTGAAAATAAAGTATCTCAAACTGAACCTGACATAAAAGAAGTTTTAAAAAGCTTTGCGAAGAAAAAGACAACACCGATAGCTTTTTATTTTACCTAATGATAGACTTAAAAAGCAAATATCAAAGTATTATGGAGAATTAAATTACAAAGTAAGAAACGAAAGTGAGATATTTTGTATGAGGGGATATATCAACAAGTTATTGAAGAATATAAGGATAATTATTTTTTTGTATCTTTTATTCCAGTTATAATTATCTACCAAAAAACAGGGCAATTTCATGGAATAAATTCATCGAATGAAATTCACGAGTATGAAGTTCGTTGCTATGGCGAAACGATTATGTCCGAATACTATTCTTATCCTGACTTGATCATGCTTGATATTAAAATGCTAAAAAAACAAAAAACTTAATCTTGTATCTGCCATTGCCTTCTTAATTTTAGCGTAAGTATTCCCGATAGTTATGGCATCAGAAAAACGCAAGACGATTGTTCGTGATATCAGCTGGTTATCTTTTAATGCAAGGGTATTGCAGGAAGCAAACGACCCTTCCGTTCCTCTTCGTGAACGTGTTCGTTTCCTCGGCATTTTTTCAAACAACTTAGATGAATTTTTTCGTGTGCGTGTAGCCACGCTCAAACGCATGGCTGAGTTTGGCGATAAAGCCAAAGGCAAAATGCACATGGAAAAAAATCCACAAAAGATCCTTGAGGAAATACAGGATGTGGTGTTACAACAGCAGAATGAATTCAACCGCATCTGGAATCATGTGCAGCAGGAATTAAAAAAGGAAAAGATCTTTCTTGTTACTGAAAAACAGTTGAGTCGTGATCAGAAAAAATTTGTGGAGACTTTTTTTGATGAAGAAGTAAGGCAGGAAGTAATTCCACTTATGATCGAAAGTAATCCGCAAATACCTTACCTGCGTGAACGTTCTTTATACCTTGCCGTTGCCATGAGCAACAAATCAAATGCCTATAAAAAGAAATATGCGTTGATTGAGATACCGGCCAAGTTCAAACGCAGGTTTGTAAAACTCCCCTCACCTGCCGGTCATCACCATATTATATTAATGGAAGATGTAATCCGTCACTGTCTACCCAGAATATTTTCGTTCATGGGCTTTGATGAATACAGCGCCCACATCATTAAAGTAACCAAGGATGCCGAGATCGATCTTGATGCAGATGTAAGCACATCTCTTATTCAAAAAATACAAAAAGGATTAAAGAACCGCCGCAAGGCCAAGCCTGTTCGGTTTATTTATGATAAAGAAATTGATGCCGGACTGTTAGAGTATCTTATCCGCCGTTTGAATCTTACAAGACGAGATAATATTATCCCGGGCGGACGCATTCATAACTTCCGCCATTTCATGGATTTTCCGGGCGATGTGTTTACGGTGAAGCATGAACGTAAAAAGCCATTCCCGCATCCTATATTACGCAGAACGATTCGTGTAACCGATGAGATCATTCGCCAGGATTTGTTAATGCATTTTCCTTATCATTCATTTGATGTGGTGATCGAGTTGTTGCGTGAAGCTGCAATGGATCCTCATGTAAAAGAGATCAAGATCACTGCTTATCGCCTCGCTGAAAATTCAAAAGTGATCAATGCGTTGGTGAATGCATCACGAAACGGAAAAGCTGTAACCGTTATGCTGGAGCTGCGTGCCCGTTTTGATGAAGAAGCCAATCTTGAATGGAAAGAAAAATTGGAAGAAGAAGGCGTTCGTGTTTTGATTGGCGTGCCCAACATGAAAGTGCATGCAAAACTCTGCGTTATAAAAAAACGTGTACAGAACAAAACGATTCAATACGGTTTTGTGAGTACAGGAAATTTGAACGAAGGCACATCAAAGGTGTATGGCGATCATTGCCTGCTTACATCTAACCGAAAGATCATGGCTGATATCAACCGCATCTTCACCTACCTTGAACACCCGGTGATGAGTCGGTTGAAATACCTGCGCCAATGCAAAACATTGGTTATTTGTCCAACAGGCATGCGCAGGCAGTTTATGCATCTCATCGAGAATGAAATCAAAAATGCTCACAAAGGGTTGCCTGCTTCCATCATTCTAAAAATGAACAGCTTTAGTGATGAACAATTGATCGAAAAATTATACGAAGCCGCAAGAGCCGGTGTTGAGATCAAATTAATTGTCCGTGGTATTTTTTGCATGCTTACCCAAAGTAATAAATTCAAACGTCAACCCTATGCCATCAGCATTGTTGATCAATACCTGGAGCATAGCCGTGTGTTGATATTTCACAATAATGGTAAAGAGAAAGTTTATCTATCTTCGGCAGACTGGATGATACGCAATCTTGATCACCGTGTTGAAGCGGCTGTTGAAATTACCAACAAAGCCATTCAGGAGGAATTGAAAGAATGCATCAACATCCAGTTAAAAGATAATGTAAAAGCGAGGATACTGGATAACAACCTGCAGAATGCATATGTAAAACGTAAAGGAAAAACAGTGCGTTCACAGGTGGAGATCTATAATTTCCTGCATCAAAAAATTCCGAAGCAACTTGAAACTGGCCGCCATTGATATAGGAAGTAACGCAGCAAGATTACTCATTACCGAAGTAGAGGAAAATGAGAAAGGGATACCTCAATTCAATAAGCTCAACCTTGTGCGTGTGCCATTACGTTTAGGTTTTGATGTGTTTGAAACAGGCGATATTCCCAAAACGAAGATCAACAAGGTGATAGAAACCATCAAAGCATATAAACATCTGATCAGTATTTATGAAGTGAAATACCTGAAAGCATGTGCCACTTCTGCCATGCGTGATGCAAAAAATGCGGAAGACATCATCCGCAAAGTGAAAATGGAAACCGGTATTGAAATACGGGTAATCAGTGGCGATGAAGAAGCATCATTTATTTACGAAAATCATATTGCTGAAAATTTAGCGAAGGACCACTCCTATCTCTACATTGATGTGGGTGGTGGTAGTACTGAACTTACATTCTTTAATGCCGGCAAACTGGTATTTAAAGAATCATTCAACATTGGCACGATCCGTTTATTAAAAAACCAGGTGAACGATAAGTTGTGGGATGAAATGAAAGACTTCATCAAACTTGGCACAAAAGGCATCAACGGCATTATTGCCATTGGTTCGGGTGGAAACATCAACAAAGTATTTTCATTGTCAAAAAAGAAAGAGGGCAAATCACTTTCTCTTGAACTGTTACGTGATTATTATAAAGAGTTCAGCAGTTTTTCCTTGGAAAACCGCATGAAGCAATACAAATTGCGTGAAGACAGGGCCGATGTAATTCTGCCTGCCATCCAGATCTATATTAATGTAATGCGGTGGGCCAATATTGAAGAAATTTATGTACCAAAGATCGGCTTAGCAGATGGATTGGTGCATATGTTATATGATGAGGTGAAAGCTAAAAAATTTACTGCGTCAACTTTAGTATTGTAATTTCAACTCACCAATTATCAAATTCCAAAATTCCAAAATTGCATGTCAGTAAATAAAGAAGTAAAGCGCATTACCACCAACACATTGCAAAAGATGAAATCGAATGGCGAAAAGATCTCGATGATCACCGCTTATGATTTTTCATTTGCCAAATTGTTTGATGAAGCAGGTATTGATGTGATACTTGTTGGCGATAGTGCCAGCAATGTAATGGCAGGGCATGAAACAACATTGCCCATTACACTTGAGCAGATGATCTATCATGCACAATCGGTTTTAAGAGCCATCAACAGATGTTTGGTAGTGGTAGATCTCCCGTTCGGTACCTATCAGTCGAACTCGGACATTGCTTTGGCTTCTGCCATACGTATCATGAAAGAAACCGGAGCACATGCCATTAAACTCGAAGGTGGCGAAGAAGCATTGGAATCCATTAAACGAATAGTAAATGCCGGCATTCCTGTAATGGGGCACCTGGGGTTAACGCCTCAATCCATTTACAAATTTGGTACTTACACTGTTCGTGCAAAAGAAGAAGAAGAAGCAAATAAGTTGCGTAGAGATGCGTTGCTCCTGCAGGAAGCAGGTTGCTTTGCTATGGTGCTGGAGAAAATACCTGCACAACTGGCGAAGGAAGTTTCAAAAAGCCTGCACATGCCTACCATTGGCATTGGTGCAGGAAACGACTGTGATGGACAGGTGTTGGTGATGCATGATATGTTAGGGATTAATACTGAGTTTAAGCCAAGGTTCTTGCGTCAATATTTAAACCTTCATGAACAGATCACCGGCGCTGTTCAACAATATATCACTGATGTAAAAAGTGGTGATTTTCCGAATGAAAGTGAATCATACTAAAAATAAAAAAGGGAGCAACTGCTCCCTTTTTCTTTATACTGTCATCAGTTTATTTCAACTTCGCCAACGCATCTTTAATTCTCTTATACGCCTCTTCAATTTTTTCCAAACTATTTGCAAACGATAAACGGATACTATCCGGTGTACCAAATGCACGACCAGTTACTGTTGATACATGCGCAACATTCAACAGGTACATACAAAGATCATCCGCATCATTAATTGCATTAGTTCCGTCAGTTTTTCCAAAATAAGAACTCACTCTTGGAAATACATAGAACGCACCATCCGGTTCTGCTACTTCCCAACCCGGCACTTCGCTCAGCAATTGCATCACACGTTTTTTCCTGCGTTCAAATTCCTGGGTCATTGCAAGCGTTGGAGCCTGGTCGCCTGTCAATGCATCAATAGCTGCACGTTGTGTAACCGCATTGGTACCACTAGTAAACTGGCCCTGCAGTTTTTCGCAACCTTTTGCCACATCAACATTTGCAGCAATATATCCAAGACGGTAACCCGTCATTGCATAACCTTTACTCAAACCGTTTACAATAATCACCTGGTTTTTGATTGCATCGAACTGTGCAATGCTTTCATGCTTACCAACAAAGTTGATGTATTCATAAATCTCATCGGAGATGATGAATATCTCAGGATTTTTTGCAAACACATCAGCCAGACTTTTCAATTCATCTTTTGTATATACAGATCCGGAAGGATTACAGGGAGATGAAAACAGGAACACTCTTGTTTTTGGAGTGATGGCAGCTGCAAGTTCTGCGCCAGTGATCTTATATTTATTTTCCATCTTAGTGGAAAGGATTACAGGAACACCACCTGCAATTTTTACCAACTCAGAATAAGTTACCCAGAACGGAGCAGGAATAATTACTTCATCGCCCTGATCAACAGTGGCAAGAATAACATTTGCCAAACTTTGCTTGGCACCTGTTGATACAACAATGTTCTCAGGTTTATAATCAAGATTGTTATCACGTTTCAACTTTGTACAAACAGCTTCACGCAGATCAAGATAACCGGCCACCGGTGTATAATGACTGTAGTTATCGTCCACTGCTTTCTTTGCTGATTCCTTAATATGTGTTGGCGTATCGAAATCGGGTTCGCCAAGACTAAGATCAATTACATCAACACCTTTTGCTCTTAACTCACGGCCGAGCTTTGCCATCTTTAACGTCTCAGGTTCGCTGAACCTGCTCAAGAGGGAAGAAAGTTTCATTTGTTTTACTGAATTAAATTGATTGTTCGCCGCAAGTTACCGCATCCGCAGCTATTGCTTGTTAGTTATGTTTGATAATTGAAAGTGAGAGTGAATCAGCATTGGTTTTGCCCAGGTAACCTTTCATCACAAGCGAGTAAACAGTACCCTTGTTGAACTGCAGTTGATATTGTTTTACAATGTTGCCGCTGGCAGTGGATCTGATCTTTATGTTCACAGTTGTATCGGCATAAAAGGATTGAAACGCACCGGAGCTGAGCAGGTTTGCCTGTGTGAGTTTTCCGGCATATGGTTTTGCAGCAATCACTACTGAATCCTGCACTATATTAACCGGGCGGTTGGTGAGCACTTCAAGCGAATCAGCATCGGGGCTTAATTGCATCAAGCGGATCTTCGATTGTTTTCCCAAACCTGTTGTATCAAGTTCATCTTCCACAAAAAAATATTTCAGCTTGTCGGTTGTTGCTGTATCAAACAAAAAGAAAGAGAAACTGCTTCCTGCGTTGCTGAAAAACCAGGATGCCAATTGAGTTGAACCAAGTCGCAACTGGTACTTATTGAACCCACTGTCAACAGAAATATAATCAGCAGGTACAGCAAAATCTGTAAGGTAATTGTAAGTGCCAACTGTTTTCAGGTTCTGTAACATATCAATGCTTCCCGCTCCTGCAGATGCATGCACAATATTCAACTGCATTTGTGTGCCCGGCACAACATCTTTTTTACAGGATTGTATGACCAACATTGTGCAAAGCAAACTAAATAAAACAAGGCAATAATTCTTCCGGTCTTTTTTCATACTCATACTATTCACAAGACTGCAAATTTATTTATCGTAGCTCAATTTAAATTTTGAAAGATCGGGTTGGTGCTTTCGCTTCCTTTTTACTTCTTCTTCATAAATAATCTTACCAAGATTTTCCAGGAAAGGTAACCCAACCGAATCGTAATCATATTTATCATCATTGAGTATGCCATCTTCATTGCAATAAACAGTAGCACTCAACATAAACTCAATGTTTTTTTCAAAATCAACGACGTAAGCTACATCAGTTAAGAATCCATACGACCACCCTACTTTGTTAAAAATGCGGATGTGTTTGGGAAGTGATTTTTTCTTTTGCGTACCAAACAGCAGGAACTTACAATAAGCATCAAAAAACTGAGCTGTATCATATTCGGGAAATGTTGTTTCACCTGGTAACTGGCTCATGTATTGGTAGAGAAACTTATAATCAGCTTCGTTGATATTGAAACGCTGTTCTGCAGAAACAGACTCAGGAAACAACACACTGCGCAACATATTGTGCAGGTCTTTCAGATAAATTCTGTTCTTTCTGCTGAAATCCATTGGGCCATTCACCAACTGATCTTTTTCATCGAGATAGCCTTTGCCAAAAAAATCATTTCGGGTGATGTAATTGTAATTGCTCTTTACCAAAGGTTGCTCAAACAAAACGTTGCCTGTGCTGTCACGAAAACTTACCGGGTTTGTCGTACGGTGAAGTTCTTCCGGCATAGTGATGGCAAGCCGGCGAGTGATCTGCACATCGCCATAACCTTTTGCTTTTAGCTGATCGTGCAGGTATTGCTGACCCAAAAACTCGTAGAGCCGGTTATTGGCATCGTTATCACTTACCACAAAAATCTTTTTGATGTAATGCTCAATTGTGGGTCGACCATCGGGTGAGGTGGGATCGTTGTACACAACCGTCAACCCATCCCGCCCTTTTTCAGTGATCATGGTGGTTGACCTACTAATCCCAAGCTGGTTCAGTTTTTCCAAAGCCAGAAAAGCTACGGGCATTTTCACTGTTGAGGCCGGGTAAAAGTAATCGTCGGGTTGCAGGTTAAAGCTGTAATCGGTAAAACGGGGTCGGTTCTTTTTGTCCCTGTCAATTCGTGTGTAAATGATCTTCACCCGCATGGAATCACGGTTGGCAAGCACCCTGGAAAAATGATCCGGATGCTGCTGCATCAGGTTTTCAAGAAAATTTTCGTTGGCAACCACTGTTTTAGCAGGTTTGCAGGCGTTTACTATGAGCAACAGGGCCAGGCTGAAACTGATATAAACGACAGTTTTGAACATGGTCAAAAATAAGGGATAAACCCCGACTGTAAACAGCCTTAGAATAGTGGATAACAGTGATTTGGGCCCTGTTCGCTTTCGATATGAAACCCCTATCTTTGCCCTCCTTAAAAAATAAGAACCCAAATTATTATTCTACTATGGCACTGAAAGGTTTGGTTAGGTTTTTTGCAATCATGCTTCTCCTCATTTCTGTTTGGCAATTAAGTTTTACATGGATTGTCAATAGTTTTGAGCGCAAGCAAAAAGCCAGAGCTGAGAAATTTGTTAAGAACAATTTCGGAACTGCATCAAAAGAAACAAAAGACTCTGCAACGAACGCCGTGTACCGCAGGTATGTCGACAGTTTAAAAGAAAAGGAGATCCTCGATATTCCTGTTCTTTTTCCAAAGCTTACTTATCAAAAAGCAACTGAGCAGGAACTGAACCTTGGTTTGGATCTGCAAGGTGGTATGAACGTAACATTGGAAGTTGGTTTAGATGGCTTGATCCGTTCAATGAGTAACAATCCGAAAGATGTTACAATCAATAATGCATTAACAAGTGCCATAGCTTTAAAAAAGAACAGCGATGCTGATTTTGTAACGCTGTTTGGAGAAGCTTATAACAAAGCATCTTTGAATGGAAGACTTGCCCCGCTTTTTGCCGGTGGTAAAAACAAAACCATCAAGATCGATGCAAGTAACAGTACTGTTCTTGAAGCCATTCGTTTTGAAGCAAGAGATGCCATTAAAAGAACGTACGATCGCTTAACAGCACGTATCGATCAGTTTGGTGTTGCACAACCTAACATCAGCTATGATGAAAATAAAGGTATCATCACCGTTGAACTGGCGGGCATTGATGATCCTGAGCGTGTACGTAAATTCTTACAGGCTACAGCTAATCTCGAATTCTGGGATACCTATTCAAATGCCGATCCTGTTGTTGCACAAAGCATCGCACAAATAGACCAGAAGGTAAAAGCTTACCTGAGTGGTTCTTCTGATACTACATCAAAAGATACTGCCGGAGTACCAAAAGCAGATACCAATGCAATTGCCGGTGCAAACAATAATCCTGTAAGTTCTCTTTTTGCACCTAATCAGCCCGATGGTTCTGCCATGATTGGTATGATCCGTATTTCAGATACAGCGATGTTCTCGAAATATGTTAATCTCGATGTTGTAAAGAATTCTATTCCTTCAACCATGCGTTTTATGTATGGTGCTAAGGCAGAAGCTAAGAATAAGAGCGGCGAAAGTATGTTGCCGATCTACGTTATTAAAACTGTACCCGGTACTGATCAGCCAAAACTTACCGGTGAATATATTACAGATGCACGCCAGGATTTTGACCAGCGTAACAACGAGGTTGAAGTGCAAATGGAAATGAACACACGTGGTGCAACCATTTGGGAAAAAATGACCGGTGATGCATTTAATGGCAAGTATGCCATTGCAATTGCACTTGATAACTACGTATATTCTGCTCCTGGTGTAAACAACGGAGCTATCAGCGGTGGTGTTTCGCAGATCAGCGGAAGCTTCTCTATACAGGAAGCGCAGGATTTGGCCAGCGTATTACGTACAGGTAAATTACCGGCTCCTGCTAAAATTGTTGCAGAAATGGTTGTTGGTCCAACACTTGGTGCTGAAGCAGTGAAAGGTGGTTCTTTATCATTTATTATTTCATTTGTTATCATCTTTATCCTGATGTTGCTTTATTACAACACAGGTGGATGGGTTGCTAATATTGCTCTTATCCTGAACCTCCTGTTTACTATTGGAGTATTGAGTGCATTTGGTGCAACATTAACGGCTGCAGGTATTGCCGGTTTGGTATTAACGATTGGTATGGCGGTCGATACGAACGTAATCATCTTTGAACGTATCAAAGAAGAATTAACGAAAGGGAAGAGCTATCAGGTTGCTGTGGAAGACGGTTACAGGCGTTCTCTTGCACCTGTACTGGATGCACATGTCACAACGCTCTTAACTGCCTTTATCTTATTATACTTCGGTTTAGGTCCGGTAAAAGGTTTTGCAACTACTCAGATCATTGGTATCCTGCTGAGCTTGTTCTGCGGAATCCTTGTATCAAGGTTAATTACTGACTTCTGGACAAACAAGAAACGTCACTTCGAATATTTCACAGGTATTTCACGTCGTATTTTTAAGCATGCTGCTTATAAATTCATTGAGTACCGTCGTGTTGCTTATGGAATTTCATTGGTGGTGTTGCTGCTTGGCATTGCTTCTATTTTCAACGGTTTTGATTATGGCGTTGAATTCCGTGGTGGCCGCAGCTATACCGTGAAGTTTGATCGTGAATTGAAGAATGAAGAAGTTGCTGATGCGTTGAACAAGCAATTTGGCAAATTCCCGATCATTAAAACAGTAGGCAACAACAAGCAACTGAACATCACAACCGATTACCTGATTGAAAAGCCAGGACAAGAGGTTGATGCAGAAGTTGAAACAAAACTATACGAAGGTTTAAAAACTTTCTTACCGGTTAATACAACTTATGAGCAGTTCCATACACAGTTCAAACAAAGTTCACAAACGGTACAGCCTACCATTTCGGATGATTTGAAGAAAGGTGCATTGTGGGCAACCATTTTAGGGTTGCTGGCTATCACACTTTATATCTTTGTTCGTTTCCGTGATTACCGTTATTCCGTAGGTACAATTGTGGCTTTACTGCATGATGTATTGGTAACATTGATCGTGTTTTCGTTCTTACGCAACATCGTTCCATTCCCGTTAGAGATCGACCAGCACTTTATTGCAGCCATACTTACGGTGATCGGTTTCTCCATGAATGATACCGTAATTGTATTTGACCGTGTGCGTGAATACAGTTCAAAAATGTTTGGTCTGCCGAAAGCAGTTATTCTTAATAAAGCGATTAACGATACATTGGCACGTACCATCATGACATCACTAACTGTGTTCTTAACCTTGCTGATCCTCTTCATCTTTGGTGGTGAGGTAACAAGAGGGTTTGCCTTTGCTATGTTAATTGGTGTTATTACAGGTACTTACTCTTCTATCTTTGTAGCAGCACCTATCCTGATGGATTTTGCAAAAGACAAACCATTGGGTCAGCCTGAAAAAGATAAAACACTTGCTAAAGCAAGACATTCTATTAGCTGATAATTAAAGTGCTTTAAATAAAAGAACCCCGATCAAATGATCGGGGTTCTTTAGTTAAATGAGTTAATGTATTATCAACTTAGAACTCAGAACTTACAACTTTGTATTTATTTATATCCATTCCATTTACGATTCTGCTTATCGAACACCCAATAAATACCATTTGAATAAGAGAAATTAAAATAGGTTTCTACTTCAAACTGAACAGGCAATTTTATTATCTGGCTCATATAACCCGATTTTATATCGTAAAGCTCCACCTGTTTCTTTGTTACATTCAGCAGACCAATTTCTGCACCTTTAATTCCTGTATAAACAATAGAACGTGTATTGTAGGTTTGTTCAAAATCGGCAAGCGACAGCGCTGTGGCTTCATTTGCATTCGCAGCACCAAAGTGCAGCTGAACAGATTTACGTTTATCAGTTCCTTCAGTTGAATAACAAACAATATTCAATCCATCAAGAAACAGCACTTCATTGTCTTCTGTATTTAATACACCTGCGCTGTTTTGATCGGGTTGATACAGCCCTTCTTTTTTCATATTCAGTTTTTCAGGCAAACCATCTTTATTGAGTTCGTAAGAAAACCAGCCGAAATCTTTATACGCATTCCCTTCCAGTTGTTTTGTTTTGGGATTATACCAAAGCCCACGTACATCAATTAATGTTTTCTGGTCGTCACCTGAAACCACTTTACCATTTGCATTAAAGATCACGAGTGGAAATTCCGCATTTCCTGCCTGTGCAGCGTAATACAGTTTTTCTTTCGGGTTATAGGCAACAGACGCCCCATTGGCACCACCCTCCGGAATCTCCATGTCCATCACTTTTTCGGCTGAAATAATTTTCAACTCTTTATTGCCACTGTTTTTTTCATCTTTTATAGCATCGTTACCAATTAAGCCTGATACAGCCGCCGGCTTTTTTTTCTGTGCTAAACTTTCACTACATGTTAAAAACGCAAGAACAACTAAGGGAAGGAATATTTTTTTCATCAATACTTTTTTTATGCTAGTTACAGCAATTTATTCCTTTTTTCAATACCGTGTAATGGGTACAAAAAAACTCCCCTGAGGGAGTTTAAAAAATAACAATACGATGAGGTTATTAAACTGCAAAGCTTGTTCCACAGCCGCAGGTTTTACTTGCATTGGGATTACTGAAAGTGAAACCCCGGTTGTTTAACCCATTATCCCAATCGATCTGCATACCGTATAGGTACATGCCCTGACTTTTATCCATGATGCAGGTAATGCCTTCTATTTCAAATAATTCATCATTCTCTTTTTTCTCATCAAATTCAAGCACATAACTTAAACCTGAACAACCACCTCCTTTTGCACCCACACGCAAATATTTACCCTCAGGTTGTTCCGTTGACAATCTTTTCAACTCCTCAATTGCTGTTGTGGTGAATGTAACCGGTGCCATGCTTATCGTTTCCATACAAGTTTTATTTACTGCAAATTTACGCAGTAATTGCCTTTCGAGTGCAAACTGTCTGCAACCCTTGTTTTCAACCGCAAAAACCTATTTTTGCTTCAATTCAGTCTTTATGGATACAATTTATTATTACTTATTTGGTGGTGCAGCTTTAGTTTTTATTGCCTTAGGTTATTATCTGCGGGTAAAAGGCAGAAAAGAATTACTGGAAGAGCAACGCCAGGCAGCTTTACAGGAACAAGCCTCAAGACAACAACAGGCCGCTGCTCCTCAGCCACAACGAAAAGCTCCTACAGCTAATCCTGAAATGCTCCGTTTGCAATTACAGGCTTACGAACGCATGACTATTTTATGCGAACGTATTGGCCTCAACAATTTGCTGGGACGTTTGCCCATCAGCCAACTGTCTGCTGTTGAACTGCAAAACCTCATGGTGCAATCGATTAAAACAGAGTTTGAATACAATGTGAGTCAGCAATTATATGTTTCTAATGCTGCATGGGATGGAATTAAAAACCTGAAAGAGCAGAATATTTTTATCATCAACGAGCTTGCTTCAACACTTCCGCAAGGAGCAACGGGAGCTGATCTTAGTAAAAAGATCGTTGAGTTATTGTCGCACGATGAACATGTATCCTTACAAAATATTGTGGCAACACTCATCAACAACGAAGCCAAACAACTGATGGGGTAACCCATCTGCAACGATTGCCTGCTTATGGAAGAAAAAAAGATCTATACTGATTCGGGGATTGAAGTAAAACCACTTTACACTATCTCTGATACTGAGCGAAGTCGAAGTGCAGATGTGGTTGATTCGGGCGCAGTCGAGAAACAACAGGAAGAACTACCCGGGCAATTCCCTTTTACACGTGGTGTGCAGCCCGATATGTATCGTGGTAAACTATGGACCATGCGTCAATACGCTGGTTTCTCTACAGCAGAAGAAAGCAACAAACGCTATCATTATTTATTAGAACATGGCGTAAATGGTTTAAGTGTTGCTTTTGATCTTCCTACACAGATAGGTTACGACAGCGATCATGCATTGGCCGAAGGTGAAGTTGGAAAAGTGGGTGTAGCCATTGATAGTATTGCAGATGTTCAAACGTTGTTCGATGGAATTAAACTGGAAGATGTTTCCACTTCAATGACCATTAATGCTACTGGTTTTATTCTCCTCTCCTTTTATGTTGCATTGGCGAAGCAGCAAGGTGCTGATTTGAAGAAGATTACCGGTACAATCCAGAATGATATTTTAAAAGAATACGCTGCAAGAGGAACATACATCTATCCTCCTAAACCAAGCATGCGAATCATCACCGATATTTTTGAATGGTGCAGTCATGAATTACCAAAGTGGAATACCATCTCGATCAGTGGTTATCATATTCGTGAAGCAGGAAGTACGGCGGTGCAGGAAATTGCATTTACACTGGCGAATGGTAAAGCGTATGTAAAAGCTGCATTGGAAAAAGGATTAGATATTAATGTATTTGGCAAACGTCTCTCCTTCTTTTTTAATGCACACAATAATTTGTTTGAAGAAGCTGCAAAGTTTCGTGCAGCACGTCGCATGTGGGCACACATGATGAAAGAACTTGGCGCAACAGATCTCAAGGCAATGATGTTGCGTTTTCATACACAAACTGGTGGCAGCACGCTTACAGCACAACAACCACTCAATAATATTTCAAGAGTAACCATTCAAACCTTAGCTGCTGTGTTAGGTGGCACGCAATCACTACATACAAATGGGTACGATGAAGCATTGAGTCTGCCTACCGAAGAAGCTGCAAGAATTGCGTTGCGCACACAACAGATTGTAGCCTTTGAAAGCGGTGCACCTGATACTGTTGATCCATTGGCAGGCAGTTATTATGTGGAAGCCCTCACCAATGAAATTGAGCAAAAAGCATGGGATCTCATTTCAAAGATTGATGTCATGGGTGGCAGTGTAGCTGCCATTGAAGAAGGCTTTATTCAGGATGAAATTGCACGAAGCGCTTACGAGTATCAACGCAATATTGAAAATGGGTCGAAGATCATTGTTGGCGTTAATAAATTCCAGGTGAAGGAAGAAAATACTACACCTGTTTTCAGGATCGATGACAGCATCCGAGCTGTGCAAACAGAAAAACTTCAGCGTTTAAAAAATAATCGTGACCCCGGCAAAGTAGATCAATGTTTGCAGGAGATCAACGACAGAGCTGGCAGCGGCGAAAACCTGATGCCGGCCGTTATTGCAGCTGTTGAAAACAAATGTACCCTTGGTGAAATTGCAGATGAGTTGAGAGCTGTATATGGTGAGTATAAATAAAAAACAGCTTATCACAATCAGTCTTTCAGCTAATTTAGGTTAGCCCGGCTTTTTGTATATTCAATCATCTTTATTTAAAATTTCAACTATGACATCTACCGATACTTCAGCATCTCCTGTAATGAACGAGTATATTGCCGCTTTTCTTAAAGAGCAATCGGTTATTTCAATTGCAACCACTGTTAATGATGAGCCTTATTGCGCCTCCTGCTATTATGCGTTTGAACCAAATGAGAACCTGCTTGTGTTTAAATCGGATTCAGATACAAAGCATATCGAGAATGCATTAAAAAATAATCATGTGGCCGGCACAATCTTACCCGATAAAATTACCAAAGCCAAAGTGAAGGGTGTACAGTTCAATGGGACATTCATGAAAGCTGAAGGCCGTATCGGAAGCAAGGCAAAGGAAACCTATCTTAAAAAATTTCCCGTTGCAGGTCTCTTTCGTGGAGAAATCTGGGTAATTGAAATAAGCCGTATTAAGTTCACCGATAATACACTGGTGTTTGGGAAGAAGTTGTTGTGGGAACGATAAACGAATCTCTTTTAAATGAAAGCGGATGTAATTGATACATCCGCTTTTTTATTCAACAAAACCCAACTGTTGCCAATCATTCGTCGGGCATTTTTCTGTATCTTCCTTCAAACAAACTGTTCGATGAAATATTTATTTGCACTTCTGTTTTTAATTGCTGTTTCCGCACATGCTCAGCAACCACCCGCCTTCATTAAAGATAGCCTTGAGCGCTACATTGAACGTGGCATGAAGGACTGGAACATTCCCGGTCTTGCCATAACGATTGTAAAAGACGGGAAGATCGTCTTCATTAAAGGCTATGGTGTAAAAGAAGTGGGCAAGCCAGAAAAAGTGGATGCAAATACTTTATTCATCATCGCTTCCAATTCAAAGTTGTTTACAGGCACCAGCCTTGCATTAGCAGAACATGAAAAGAAATTATCGCTTGATGATAAAGTAACAACACATATTCCGTGGTTCAGGTTGTACGATTCAACTTCAACAAAACTGGCAACAGTAAAAGATATGTTGTGCCATCGCTTGGGAACCAAAACATTCCAGGGTGATTTCACTTTCTGGAACAGCAACCTCCCAAAAGATTCTATCATCTGGAAAATGCGTTTACTGAAACCTGAAGGAGAATTTCGTCAGAATTATGGTTACTGCAATGCAGGCTTTTTGGTGGCAGGTGAAATTTTACAGAAAGTTACGGGTAGTACCTGGGAGCAATTTGTACAGGATCGTATGCTCAATCCCATTGGTATGACGAATACGTATATGAACACAGCAGGTATGGCTAACCGTAAGAACGTTGCCGTTCCCTATTCTAATTCCTTTGTCCCCTTAAGCAAATTGCCTTATGATGAAATTGATAATCTTGGTCCGGCAACAAGCATGGTGAGTTGTGTGAATGATCTCAGCAAGTGGTTGATGTTTCAGTTAGACAGTGGAAAGATCAACGGTCAATCAGTTATACCGTGGCAGGTGTTACAAAAAACAAGAGACGGCAATATCTTAACGGGCACACGTAAATCACCTTACTATCCTACTCATTTCCGTGCATATGGTTTAGGTGAATACATGACTGATTATAACGGCAGGCAAGTGTATTGGCACACAGGTGGTGCGTTTGGTTTTGTAACCAATGTGTGCTTTATCCCTGAAGAAAAACTTGGTATCAGTATTTTAACCAATAATGATAACCAGAATTTCTTTGAAGCATTGCGTTACCAGATCATGGATGCCTACTTAGGTGTTCCTTATGTTGACAGAAGTAAATTCATATTGCAGTTTCAGCAACAGGACCAGGTGTTGAACGAGTCAAAAATCAAGGGATGGGAAGAACGTGCAAAGAAAAAACCTTCACTGCCGGTAAGTGCAGATGCTTTTGTTGGTTCTTATTACAATCATGTGTATGGTAATATGCAGATCGTGAAAGAGAATAATGAGTTAACAGTACTCTTGGGTCATCATCCGAAGCTGAAAGGCAAACTTGAATACATCGATAATAAAAATTTCTTGCTTACATGGAATCATCCATCATACGGAAAGTTTGCAGTTCCATTTGAAATCAAGAATAATAAAGTAAGCGCTATTGAAATAAAAGCATCTGATTTTGTGGAATACGATGGATATGTATTTCTCAAAAACAACTAACTTGAACGATCGTAAATAACAAAAACCAAGCATGAGAAAATTAATCCCTCTTTTCATTTTATTGCTGACAGGCAGCAGTGCTGTTGCCCAAAACATTCAGCAACTGATCGATGCAAAAGCAAAGGCATTATTGCCCAAAGTAATTGAATGGCGCAGACATCTTCATCAAAACCCTGAACTGGGTAACCGAGAGTTTAAAACGATGGAGTACATCGCCAATCATTTGAAGAGTCTTGGATTGGAAGTAAAAACAGGCGTTGCTAAAACCGGAGTGGTTGCTATATTAAAAGGCGGTAAACCAGGTGCAGTTGTAGCACTGCGTGCAGATATTGATGCGCTACCTATTGCTGAACGTGTGAACATCCCTTACAAATCAACTGTGATGGCTGATTATCTTGGTCAGCAGGTGCCGGTAATGCATGCATGCGGACATGATACGCATGTTGCTATTTTAATGGGCACAGCGGAAGTATTAGCATCAATGAAAAAAGATGTACCGGGCACAGTGAAATTTATTTTTCAACCGGCAGAGGAAGGTCCTCCCGGAACTGAAGAAGGTGGCGCTCCTTTAATGGTGAAAGAAGCTGTGATGGAAAATCCGAAAGTAGATGCCATTTTTGGTTTACATATTGCTGCCGGACTTGAAATTGGAAAGATCAAATACAAAAGCGGAGCGTTCATGGCCAGCAGTGATTGGTTTACCATTAAAGTAAAAGGTAAAGGCGCTCATGGTTCTGCTCCATGGAACGGCATTGACCCCATCATGATCTCTACACAAATCATTAATGGTCTGCAGACCATTGTGAGCCGTAGCGAAGACTTAACAAAAGCACCTGTAGTGATTACTGTTGGCAAATTCAATGCTGGTGTGCGTGAAAATATTATTCCTGAAGAAGTGAGTTTTAGTGGCACTATCCGCACACTGGACGCAAACATGCAAAAAGATGTGCATGAGAAAATACGTCGCACAGCTGTCAATATAGCTGAAGCATTGGGAGGTACCGCTGAATTAACAATCGACAATAAAACATTGGTAACTTATAACACTCCTGCACTTGTAAGTAGTATGATCCCATCATTACAAACTGCAGCAGGTACAGAAAATGTAAGCGAAGGCACATGGACAACAGGTGCCGAAGATTTTTCTTTCTTTGGTGAAAAAGCGCCTGCTTTCTTTTTCAATCTTGGTGGTATGCCAAAAGGGGCTCAAGCAACCAATCACCACACACCTGATTTTATCATTGACGACAGCATGCTTGATGTAGGTGTAAAAGCCTTTTGCAATATTGTATTTGATTATGCGAAAGTGAAAAAGTAATTCTTTGGTCGGTACGGCCCTTAGGCCGTCAGACCTGAATAGATGAATATAAATGAAGCCACATTGAAACGATGTGGCTTCATTGTTTAATATGGTTCAGTCCGCTTTAACGTCCCGCCCCTGGAGTTACCGTTTCAAAAATTTATTTTTCAGCAACTGCTCCAATACCTCTTCTTTTTCATTTCGACTGATGGGTATGCGATGTTCTCCGATGCGTATCTCGTTGCCATCAATTGCTTCAATCTTTGCTGCATTTACAATAAACGATTTATGTGTTTTGATGAATTGTGATGCAGGTAAATATTCTTCCACAGACTTCATGGTGAGATAACTGATGTATTTCTTCCCGGCAGTATAAATACAAACATAATTCTGCAAAGCTTCTACAAACTGTATATCGTTAAATGCAATACGCACAAAACGGTTATCAGCTTTAATATAGAAATCTGTCTGTTGCTCTGCATTTTCAGCAGCTTTGTTATGTTGACGCAGTTCGTAATATTCTTTTGCTTTCATAGCCGCTTTCAGAAAACGATCGAATGAAATTGGTTTCACCAGATAATCCAATGCATTCAGTTCAAACCCATCTAACGCATATTGCGGATAAGCAGTGGTAAAAATAACTGGCGGTGCCTGTTGCAGTGTTTTAAAAAAATCAATGCCGGTGATCTTTGGCATCTGTATATCGAGCAGCAACAACTGCACTTCGCCTTTACTGATAAGATCAGCTGCTTTCAACGGATGATCAAACTCTCCCACCAGTTGCAGAAAATCAACATCGGTTACATACTCCTTCAACCCCTTACGGGCAAGCGGTTCGTCATCTATAATCACAACTTTAATCAACATTATACATGCAGTTTAAGATGAACACTATAAACCTCTGCTCCATTTTGTATATTCAGATCATATTTGCCGGGATATAACAATTCCAATCTGCGTTTTACATTCTGCAACCCGATACCACCACTCTTCTCCGTACTGATGGCATCTTCTTTTGAATTCTCCACCATAAAATCCATCGTGCCATTTGCTTTAGAGAGTTTCACTTTTACAAAATTCGTTTCATTACTTCGGTGTGAAATATGTTTGAATGCATTTTCAACAAACGACACCAGCAGCAATGGTTCAATCGAAAATCCTTTCACTTCAGGTTCGGCTGAAAAGTCAACCAGGTACTTCTCATCTTTCCGTAATTTTTGTAACGCTACATAATCGTTTAAAAAATCGATCTCTTTTTCAATCGGTATTTTATCACCACTGGCTTCGTATAACTGGTAACGCAACATATCCGAAAACTTATGCAGTGCTTCTCTTGCCTCTTTGTTCTCTTTATCGATCAAAAAATAAACAGCATTAATAGAATTAAACAGGAAATGCGGATTGATTTGTGATTTCAAAAAACTCAATTCAGCCTCTGCTTTTTCTTTTGCCATATCAGCCATCTTTTTTTGCATAGCTGTATAATCAAACATCAATTTAAACGCTGCACCCGCCAACACCAGGAAGAAATGCGGTATTACATTATCATACACTCTTCCCTTCCAGTTGCCCGATATATTCAGCAATGCAGGATTGTTGGTCATGCGGCCAATTATATTCATCTTCAACAAGCTACTCAAAACAATTAAACTGATGAGCGTAACAGCAAACAAAACATATTTTTTCTTATACAGCAGTTTAGGAATAAGAACATAGTTGGTGAAGTAAACTAATGCTGCAAGATCGATCACTTTAATAAGCGTCACTTTAAATGCGGTGACGGGAAGACTATAACCTTCATACCGGAACATAAACCATGTGCCGAACACCAGCAACCAGATGAGTACATGATGCAGCTTGTATTTCAGAAAAAATGGAGCGTTATGCATACCTCAAAATAAAATTACAAAATCCGCTTGTTAAAAAGGATTACAGTTCCTGTTGGTTTTTGCTGACGAAATGCAAAACTGCCGTTTGTCAAGAAACAACTGCTGCAGGTGTAAAGGAATTGTGCTAACCGATAACTTTTTGCAAGCTTTGCAGTATTAAATCGTTTTGTATGAATCAGTTCATCACATTCGCATTTGTTCTCCTTACTAATTTGCCTGTAAGTTCATGTGCACAACAGCAAACAACAAAGGATATTAAAGTTGATGCTGGTGGTTGTGAAGGTTGCGAAGCCATTTACGAAAGCCCTGTGCCATTTGATAAATTAGAACCGATGGTATGGCTTCCTGATTGGAACATGCCCGGACAGAAACTTGCAGTGAACGGAACGATATATAAAGCCGATGGCAAAACACCTGCTGAAGGAGTGATCATTTACATTTATCATACCGACCATACAGGTGTTTATCCGCAAAAAGGAGATGAAAAAGGCTGGGCCAAACGACATGGCTATTTACGTGGCTGGATGAAAACAGACAAAAATGGCTTTTATAAATTCTTTACGCTTAGGCCGGGTTCTTATCCCAACAGCAAAAATCCGGCACATATTCATATCACCATTAAAGAACCGGGCAAACAGGAATACTGGATCGATGAATTTGTATTTGACAATGATCCTTTTCTCACAACAGAAGAAAGAGGTCGTTTACAAAACCGTGGAGGCAGTGGCATTCTAACAACAAAACCAGGCGGCAGCATGGTAAAAGCAGAACGTAATATTTATCTTGGAAAAAATATTCCGGGTTATCCATTGTAACAGACATTAATTATTAAATCTTATACTATGGTCGGTACGGTTGCAAACCGTCAGACCACAAACATTATTTCGCATAATTTCTTGCGCCAAATAACAAACTACCAATACGCACCATGTTGCTTCCTTCTTCAACTGCAATTGTATAATCACCACTCATACCCATTGAGAGAATGGTGAATGGTGAATGGTGAATGGTGAATTTTGAAGCACTTTCAGTAAATAAAGATTTTAAATAGCTGAACTCACCTCTTACCTTTTCTAAGTCATCACTGAAACTAGCCATCCCCATCAACCCACAAACTTTTACCTTAGTCATTTTCAAATTTTCAAATTCACGAATTACCACATTCAATTCTTCTTGGTCTAACCCAAACTTTGTTTCTTCCTGTGCAATGTGCACCTGCAGCAACACGTCGATAACACGGTTATTTTTCGCTGCTTCTTTATTAATTTCTTTCAACAACTTTAAGCTATCCACTCCATGAATCAAATGCACAAACGGCGCAATGTATTTTACCTTATTGCTTTGCAAGTGACCAATAAAATGCCATCGGATATCTTTTGGCAACGCAGCTTGTTTATCTACCAACTCCTGCACATAGTTCTCACCAAAATCTCGCTGACCTAATTCGTATAATGCAAGAATGTCTTCAACAGGTTTTGTTTTACTAACTGCTACCAGCGTAACCTGCTTTGCATCTAATTCCTGTTTGATCGATTGATATGCTTCTGTATTAACTACCATTGTATTATCAAGTGAGTTACAAAAATAAAAGCTAATGAGTTAACTCATTAGCTTAATTAAGTATGGGCTGTGCGCCGTAAGTCTCCCTTTAGGGAGATTTAGAGGGTTTTTATTTCAATATACTTCTGCTGATCACAATCCTTTGTACTTCACTCGTTCCCTCATAGATCTGGGTAATCTTGGCATCACGCATCATACGCTCTACATGAAACTCTTTTACAAAACCATAACCACCATGCACCTGCACCGCTTCGGTAGCAGTCCACATGGCTGTTTCACTGGCAAATACTTTCGCCATGGATGAACTGAGTGTATAATCGATGTTATTATCTTTTTCCCAAGCTGCTTTCAAACAAAGTAAACGGGAAGCTTCAATACGGGTTGCCATATCGGCCAGTTTAAACTGGATGGCCTGATGATGCATAATTTCTTTACCAAACGCCTTGCGTTGTTTAGCATAAGCCAATGCCAGTTCGTATGCGCCACTGGCAATACCAAGCGCTTGCGATGCAATACCAATACGTCCACCTGCAAGTGTCTTCATAGCAAACTTGAAACCGAAACCATCTTCAGCAATGCGGTTTTCCTTAGGCACTTTCACATCCTGGAACGAAATGCTATGCGTATCGCTTCCACGAATGCCGAGTTTATTTTCTTTCGCACCAACTGTTACACCCGGCCAGCTTTTCTCTACAATAAATGCATTAATACCTTTACTGCCTTTTGATTTATCTGTTTGTGCAATAACCAGGTAAACAGAAGCTGAATTGCCGTTGGTGATCCAGTTTTTTATCCCGTTAATTACATAATGATCGCCTTTATCTTCCGCCGTGGTTTGTTGTGAAGTGGCATCACTTCCTGCCTCAGGTTCGCTCAATAGAAATGCACCGATGTATAATTCACCGTCTTTTTTACCCTGTGCCAGCGGCGTCAGGTATTTTTGCTTTTGATCTTCTGTTCCATATTCCTGCAAACCGTAACAAACAAGGCTGTTGTTTACACTCATACACACACTCACACTTGCATCAATCTTACTGATCTCTTCCATTGCCAACACATAACTCACCGTATCCATGCCTGAACCACCGTATTCCGGTTTTACCATCATCCCCATAAAACCCAGGTCGGCCAGTTTGCAGATCTGTTCCTTGGGAAATTTCTGCAATTCATCACGCTCAATAACGCCGGGCAAACATTCAGTTTTGGCAAAGTCTCGGGCAGCTTTTTGAATCATCAACTGCTCTTCTGTTAATTCAAAGTGCATATAGAGTTTAAAAGTTTGCGGCAAAGATAAGGGATACTAACAGTTGAAAGTTTTTAGTCTTATTTTACATCTAAATAAATACCTGCTTCAGGGTATTTGTATCTTTATGATGCATTGTAACTTTCAAATCAAAATAACCCAACACATGAAAGCCTGTGTTTTCATTAGCTTTTTGAGCCTTATCCTTTCTGTACAAACTTCTGCACAAACCTGTCTTAGCGGAAATTGCAGCTCTGGTTTTGGCAAATTCAAATACGAAAACGGCGATGTCTACGAAGGTGAGTTTTACGACGATAAGCGTGAAGGTTTTGGTGTGTACACCTGGAAAACGGGCGAAAAATTTATTGGTGAGAGTCTTGCCAACACTTTCAGCGGATTTGGCGTAATGGAGTTTAAAGACGGCACCAAATACATCGGCGATTTTAAGGATGGCGAGTTTGATGGCGAAGGCGAAAAAACATTAACCGATGGTAAAAAACAAACCGGCATCTTCGAAAAAGGAAAATACCTCGGCAAAATATCATACTACGGAAAAGCTGTTGGCACCACAGGTTGCCTGAATGGCGATTGTGAAGGCGGGTATGGAATGAAATATTACGGTGGTAACGACCGCTACTTTGGTTATTTTAAAAACAGTAAGCGTGATGGTTATGGTGCTTATTACTGGGATGATGGCACCCGATGGGTTGGTCAGTTTGAGCAAAATCTGTTAACCGGTTATGGCACTTACTTTTTTATTACCGGAGAAAAGTATGTAGGTTATTTTATTGACAGCAAACGTAATGGCTGGGGTATAAACTACGATCCAAATACAGGTGTAAAGAAAATTGGATTTTGGAGTGATAATAATCTGATCACCCCAAAATCATCATTGGTAAAAACCAGCGGTGCTACAGGCTGCATCAGCGGCGATTGCAAAAATGGTTATGGTAAATACGTTTACAACAACGGCTACTACGAAGGCTATTTTAAAAATGGTTACCGTAATGGCCAAGGCAAATACTACTTTGATATCGGCGATTTTTATTCAGGCAACTTCGATGATAATAAATTTAATGGTAAAGGAACTTACTACTATACCAATGGTGAACGATATACCGGCGAATGGAAAGATCAACGTACGCATGGTAAAGGAGAGCTCGTTCAGTTTGATGGTACCCTGAAGATCGGTTACTGGAAGGAAGGCACTTATCAGAAAAGCACACCCCCTCCCGGTTATGATGCATGGGTGCGAAACAATTACCACACAGGCACTGGCTCCGGAACAATTGCGTCAAACAACAATACGCCCACAAACACAAACAATAACAACAAACCTCCGGTTACCAATCCTGTTAATCCAAAGCCCAATACAACCGGCAACAATACAACTACGGGTAAAGACAAGCCGAATGTTAATAATACAAATCCCACCAATAATAACAAACCAAATAACAATCCTGCTAACAACAATGTTGTTACTACAGGTAGTAATACCAGCGGGTTGGTTACAACCAACTTCAAAAAGAAAATGGCGCTTATTATCGGCAATCAATCTTATCAATACACCACTGCACTCAAAAACCCAAAGAACGATGCACGTTCAATGGCACAGGTTTTACGTGCATGCGGCTTTGAAGTGATTGAAGTAATTGATGGCAGTGCATCGCAAATGAAAACAGCCATCCGTGATTTTGGTGCAAAGATCATTGGGGCAGATGTGGCATTGTTCTATTATTCAGGTCATGGTATGCAGGTAGATAATTTTAATTACATCATCCCTGTCGATTTCAGGTTACAGACAAAAGCAGATATCAAAGAAGATTGTCCGAATATTAACTGGGTTCTTAACAGGATGGAAAATGCGGCAACGAAATTAAACATTGTTATTCTTGATGCATGCCGCAACAATCCGTTTGATCGTGGTTCGTTTGGTGAAGATGATGTAAATGAAGGATTGGCCTCCATTACACCACCCGACAATACCGTTATTTCTTTTGCAACAGATCCCGGTTCAGTAGCAAGTGATGGTGTTGCCGGTACCAATGGATTGTACACAGGCTCGTTGATAAAATACATCGCATCACCCAACATGCAACTTGAAAATGTGTTTAAACTAACCGGTCGCGAAGTGAGAGAAAAATCAAGTGGCAAACAAAAGCCATGGCTTAATACAAACTTCTACGACATTTTCTATTTTAAAATGCAGTAACTTTTTCGAAAGAATGTTTTCATGAGTCAATCAACACTCGATGCAGAATATTGGAGTAACCGCTATCAACAACAGCAAACCGGTTGGGATATTGGTTATGTCTCCACTCCTCTTGTTGACTACCTGCAATCACTAAAAGATAAAAGCATTTCCATTCTCATCCCGGGTTGTGGAAATGCTTATGAAGCTGAGTGGTTACTGCAACATGGTTTTACCAATGTAACCGTGCTCGATATTTCACCTGTGCTTACTGCTGCATTAGAAGAACGATTTAATGGACAGTCCATCAAGATTATTACTGGTGATTTCTTTGAACACGAAGGACAATATGATCTTATACTTGAACAAACTTTCTTCTGTGCACTCGATCCCTCATTACGCAGTAAGTATGTAGAACATATGCATCAACTATTAAAACCTGTAGGCAAATTGGTGGGTGTTTTATTCAACAAAGAGTTTGAAGGTGGACCACCCTTTGGTGGAAGCAAAGAGGAATACGAACAACTCTTCAGCAAACATTTACACATAAAAAAAATGGAGCTGTGTTACAACTCCATTCCGCCACGTAAAGGCTCTGAATTATTTTTTAGTGCTGATGGTAATGTTTAACCTCACCTCTTCCCATTTCACGTAAGTAAGCTACATGCGATGCTATGGCCATACGCATCTTGGGGTATTCAATATACTCCACATTAAACTCCTGGCAGGTTTGCTTAATGATGCGGCTGATAGCCGGATAGTGCACATGCGAAATTTTTGGAAACAGGTGATGCTCAACCTGGAAGTTTAATCCACCAACCAGCATTGAAATCAATTTATTTCTCGTAGCAAAATTTGCTGTTGTTTTTAACTGGTGAATAGCCCACTCATCCTGCAAGCGGCCATCTTCTTCGCTTGGCATTGGGAAATGTGTATGCTCAACGGTGTGCGCCAACTGGAACACAATACTTATCACCACACCCGCAAACAAAGTAGTTACAAGAAAACCAACTAACCACGGAACAAACCCGGCAAAGTAAATTGGAATACCAACAAAAATGATCAGGTGAACTAATTTGAACGACCAGAATACAACATGATCTTTCACTTCCATTTTCTTTAATGGCATGTTTCCGATCTTTTGTTTAAAATATTTCTGGTAGTCCATTACAAATATCCAGAGGATATAAAGCAACGCATATAAAAACCAGAAATAGTAATGCTGGTATTTATGCAGCTTGTATTTTTTTTGTGTGCTGCTCATACGCAACCACGGCTGAATATCGATATCATCATCTACCCCATCAATATTGGTATAAGCATGATGAATAATGTTGTGTTTGAAATTCCACATAAAGCTGCTGCCGCCTAACATGTTCAATGAAAAAGCAGCCATTGTATTCACGATCTTATTAGTGCTGAAACTTCCGTGTGCACCATCGTGCATTACATTAAAACCAATTGCTGCAATCAACCCGCCTAACAGAATTGATTCAGCTACGCCCAACCACCAAACAGGCGTAAAGAAAACCAGGTGAATATACACAGCAATTAAAGCAACACCAAAACCGATCGCTTTAAAATAGAGGCTGAAATTCCCTGTTGGCTTTTTACGTTGTTCTTCGAAGTAAGAATTTACCCTTCTCTTTAGTTCTGTGTGGAAGGATTGTGCCTTAACGGCAAATTTAGGAGTGCTCATTGTACAAAAAAGTAATTGCGCAAAGGTAACGATTATCGTCCTTTTTACCTCTTAACTGTTGAAGAATGACAGAGGATTAACAGTAACATCTACAAACAACCATTAGGTGCTCACCTGTATTAATGCATCGAACGTGTTGATACCTATACGTTTCTCTGTAATAAAACCCTCGCCATACTCAACACCAATGCGTTTACCAAACATTTTATGCCTGCTGATGATGGTATCAAAATAAGCTGGTGTGGATATATATGTTTGTGGTTCATCGGCACCGGGATTAGGATTATGAAACTGTGTACCGTAGGCTTTAATACTTTCTACTTTACGATCAAACACAGAACTGATATCAAAAATAAAATCAGGTTCTGCATAACGATCCTGGATATAATGAAATACATACTTTGGTCGCCATGCTTTCTGTGGTTCATCATTAAAGCTTGTTTCTATTTTGCGAAGACCAGATAAAAAACATGCATCAGATACAAGTTTTGATGAACGGCCATGATCAGGATGACGATCAACCAATGCATTACAAATAACGATCTCCGGCTGGTATTGACGGATCTTTTGAATGATCTGCAGTTGGTGTGTTTCATCGTTCTGGAAAAAGCCATCACGCATGCCTAAGTTTTCTCTTACATGCACACCCATAATCTTTGCTGCAATAGCCGCTTCTTCTTTTCTTGTTTCAGCTGTTCCTCTTGTGCCCAGTTCACCACGTGTAAGATCGATCACACCAACTTTTTTTCCGTTATTAATTTCTACCATCAATGTTCCGGCGCAACTTAATTCAACATCATCGGGGTGAACACCAAATGCGAGTATATCTAATTTCATCTAATAAAATTTTTGGACTGTGAAAGTAGGAAATAAGCAGACAAGTACAAGTTGAGTGAACGCAGTTAACAATCTGTTATGTGGATAACATTCCTAGTTGTTTTTCATCCTGTGAAATTTTGCTTCTTCAAGTAGCGTGTTTGAACCAACACAATACAAAGTATCATTTCTTAGCTGTAATTTTATTTTATTCAGGTAAACCTGTAAGGTGTCGTGAGGCCCAGGGAAAACCGGTGCTGGAATGTCTTTAAACTCAACAAATAAATATTCGACTTCGCCCTTTTTAAGTTTACGTTTTGCTTTTTGTAATTCTATAGCTTTCGCTATCCTTATTGTCTCAACTTGCTCCTTTGGTTTGAACCTGTCGAAACTTGTTAGTAGAACTGAGCCATTACTATTTGTCCATTGTCCCTGTGAGAACTTTTGTCCGTTGCAGCCTTGGTCATGGAATGTAAAAGTACCATTGTCATGCAGTGTCAATTCTGAAGAGTACCAAATGGTGTTATTGTACTTCCACTTTCCATTCAAAGAGTTTACAACTTGTTTCACAACAGAAGTCGGGGCAACCGATTCTATATCATTACTTTTCTCTTTTTTATTGCATTGTGTAAAAAGAAGCAATCCAAACGGCGTTAATGTCACCGATGTTAATTTTAACAGGGGGCCCCGGCACGGGTAAAACGACGGTCATTAAAGGGATTGTTGAGC
>JAKFDY010000451.1:0-2858 GCA_036675885.1 Lacibacter sp.
ATTGGGGACGACCGCATGATTATCTCTGGCTGTCAAGCAATCATCCTGCGCAGATCTATACACAAATGCGTTTGGCATATGATAAAGGAGCAAAAGATATGTGGGTGGTGAATGTAGGTGATATTAAACCAGGCGAATATTTAACGGAATTGTTTTTAGATATGGCATGGAGTATTGATTCCATCGCCAACAATCAAAAAGGTTTAGAGCAACATTTGCAGAACTGGCTTGCAAGAGAGTTTGGAACAGCGAATGCAAAAGAAATTGTTGCTGTGATGAATGAATACTATCGTTTGGCTTATATCCGGAAACCGGAATTTATGGGTGCCACAAGAACGGAAGAAAGCGATCCGAAATATAAAATTGTAACCGACTTGCCCTGGAGTGAAGAAGAAATTAATCAACGGTTAAAAGATTATGCAGTGATTGATGCGAAAGTGATGCGATTGGCAAAACGCATTTCCTCAACAAAACAGGATAGCTGGTTTCAGTTGATTGAATACCCGGTAAGAGGTGCAGTAGCTATCAACCGGAAATTATTGTATGCACAACTGGCAAGACATAATAAAGCAGAATGGAAATTGAGTGATACTGCATACGATACGATTGTTGCACTAACGAACAAGTATAACAGTCTTAATAACGGGAAATGGAAGTACATGATGGATTTCAAACCAAGAAATCTGGCTGTGTATGATAAAGCGATTCAACAAACAACAGATAAACCATTGGTACGAACAGTAAAGCCATTGTTTGTTTTCAACGGAAAAGATTATAAAACATTTACCGGTACAAAACCGTTGACGCATGGGTTGGGTTACCAACGGGGAGCTGTAAGTATTGCTAAAGGAAGCGCTGTTTTTTTTGCGTTTACGGCCAACAGCGATTCAATAAAAATTGTGTTGGCACTAGCACCCAATCATCCTGCTGAAGGAACAAAGATCCGTTACACAATACAAGTGAATAATGGACCTGTGCAAACGATAGACTATGCCACACAGGGAAGAAGTGAAGAGTGGAAACAGAATGTGTTGAGCAACCAGGCTATTCGCACAACACGCCATGCTGTTGGTAAACCGGGAAAACATGTGGTAAAAATTACAGCAGTGGATGAAGGAGTGATTGTTGACCAGGTGAAGATTTATGAGTGATGAATAATGAATGATGAGTAATGAACTGGTGCCCGTGTAAGTAATATGTTTTAAAGTTGCAAGATGCCTATCCCCTCCAGGGAGGGGTGGCAAGATGCTTCACATAGTACAGTTTGATAGGGGTGGGTTGATGATAACAAAAGTCGATAACAAACAATAAGATCAAAAAATGAAGAAGATTTTCAAAGTTGGGTTACTCATAACTCATAACTTATTACTCATAACGTTTCTCCATGCCCAGCAAAAACAAATTCAATATCTCTCCGGTACCGATGCAAAGAATACGGTGCAATGGGATTTCTTTTGCACGGCAGGTCGTAACAGCGGTGAATGGAAAAAGATACAGGTGCCCGGTTGCTGGGAGCAGCAGGGCTTTGGTAATTACAACTACGGTCGTGATTATAAAACCAATGGAAAGAATTTTCGCTTCTATGATGAGAAGGGAATGTACAAGTATCAATTTAAAGTGCCTGCTGCATGGAAAGGAAAGAACATCAATATTGTGTTTGATGGCAGCATGACGGATACAGAAGTAAAAATCAATGGTAAAAGTGCAGGCACCATTCACAAGGGAGCGTTCTATCGTTTCAAATATGATATTTCATCGTTGTTGAATTTTGATAAAGCCAATACGCTTGAAGTAACAGTAAGCAAGATGAGCAGCGATGCCAGTGTAAACAATGCAGAGCGTTTGGCTGATTACTGGGTGTTTGGCGGCATCTTCCGTCCCGTGTTTTTAGAAGCAACACCAAAGCAATTTATCGACTATGTGGGTATTGATGCAAAGCCAGATGCCAGCCCGGATGGCGGAGCCGGACGGGGTAAGTTTGCGATGCAGGTGTGGACAAAAGGACTTGCACAGAATGCAACGATTGTTACCACGATCACTGATGTAAACAAAAAAGTTGTCAGCACAATAAAAACTCCTGTTGCTAAAGCAGCGGAGAATGTGATTGTGAATACGTCTGTTGCCAATATCAAAACATGGACATCCGAATCGCCGAATTTATACACTGCCACCGTTGCATTGCAGGATGCAGCAGGTAAGAAGTTGTATGAACTGAATGAAAAATTTGGTTTCCGTACCATTGAAATAAAATATGGACAAGGTATTTATATCAACGGCACACAGGTGAAAATGAAAGGTGCCAACCGTCATTGCTGGTGGCCCGAAACTGCACGCAGCTTAACCAAAGAACAGGAGCTGATGGATGCGTTGCTCATCAAAGAAATGAACATGAATGCTGTTCGTTGCAGTCATTATCCGCCGGATAAATATTTCTTACAACTCTGCGACAGCCTTGGTATTTATGTATTGAATGAATTAGCAGGCTGGCAAAAATGGTATTCATCAAAAGCAGGTGAGCCATTGGTAAAAGAATTGGTGTTGCGTGATCTCAATCATCCTTCCATTATTTTCTGGGACAATGGAAACGAAGGCGGCACCAACAAAGACCTTGATGATGATTTTGTGAAATGGGATTTCCAGAAACGTCCTGTTATTCATCCGCATCATCGTCCGGGTAATCAATTCAACGGCATTGATTGCAACCACTACGAAGATTATTACAGCACACAGAAAATTTTAAATGATTCGTTGATCTATATGCCCACAGAATTTTTACATGCCCAGGATGATGGCGGTGGCGCGGCGGCAATGGAAGATTTCTGGAACCTGCACTGGAAATCGAAAAAATCAGCCGGTGG
>JAKFDY010000452.1:0-3222 GCA_036675885.1 Lacibacter sp.
ACCAGCACATGATTGAACAAAAAAGTATGCACCGCCACCGCCACCGGCTGCTGCAAGTATAATCCAGTCCGTACTTTGGGGGGCTTTATACAGTAAAGCAGAACCACCACCACCACCAGCTCCCTTTTGATTCAAACTTGAAAACCCTCCCTGACTTCCGGTAATCAAACGAAGTAGGCCGCCCGGTACAAGACTTTGAGCGGAACAAAATCCTACAGAGAATGAAGCAGAGATAGTAGCACCTAACCCGCCTCTAAATTCACATGAAGCACTTCTTCCTCCACCACCTTCAGCACCACTTAACGTAATATTGATTTGGGTGATATTGCCAGGGATAGAATAGTCAACAAAGCCACCAGATACTGTATTTGAAACGGTACCTGGTAAAAGTGATTGAGCAAAAACTAACACGGGTAAAAAAAATGCCAGCAAAAAAAACAACACATTTTTAGACAAATTGCGGACAAGATTAAAAGCGAGCTGCATGGTTTAAGTTTGTAGTGGTGAAATAAATTTGATTTATTTCAAAGGGTATTGGCAGTTGTCAGTTGATCGTATCAGGTATGGCTTCAATTCTTATTTCGAAAATGAAGTACACGAGGAGTATCAGCAGCAGGACAGCGATGATCAAAGCAATCATTGTCCAGTCTTTTTTTCTCATACTCGCTTTTTCAAATGAAAAAATAACAGGGGTAATATAGGGCACGACCATAGCCCAATCCAAAAATTAGAAGCGACAAACGGCTGACATGTACCCGTACAAAATGCTGTCATGCTACCGGACAAGTACCGGACAGCATTAAAAAATGGCTTTATTTTCAGTGGATTATAGTAGCCCTAAAGTGAAAGAGTTGGTTTTACCAATGAGACCATCGAGGGATTAATAACGGGTAAGAATTAAAATTTAAAAATAGTTGTGGATACCTGGCAAACAACAGGAGGAGGTCAATAAAAAAATATAAAGACGAATGCTAATTAAATACCTGCAATAAAATCATCCAGGTTTACATCGGGGTTAAGCTGTAACCGCTGTCGTAACCGCTGCCTTGTTTTGTGCACACTATCTACAGAAATACCCAGCATAGCTGCCATTTGTTTGCTGGTCAATTGCAATCTTATCAGTGCAGCCATTCGCTGTTCGGCCACTGTAATATCCGCAGCGTTCTCTTTTAGTTTCTGAAAGAAAAAAGGATAAATTTTTTCGAAGAGTGATTTAAATTTAAACCAGTCTTCTTCCGTTAGTATCGTTTGCTGACTAAGTTCGGTGATCAGCAGTTGTTGCTCTGCTGATATACTGTTGCCTTTTACCTGTTCTTCCAGCTTTTCAATGAGGCTCGTTTTCTCCACAATATTTTCAGTAAACATATTGAGTTGATCCCGTGCCGATTCAATTTGAAGTTGCATCCGTTGCTTTTCCTGTTCCAATCTTTCCAATTGCAATTTCGCTTTTAATCGTTGCCTGGTTATGACCAGGAAACCAACCATACCCAACAGCAGAATCACCGTAATCAATATATTACGCTGAAACACTTGTTTCTCTTTTTCTTTTTGAAGGGATTGAATACTATACCTGCTTTTTTCATTAAATGCCCTTGCTTTGGAAACAGTGATCCCACTTAAGGCAATCATCTTTTCCAATGAATCATTCAACGCAGTATATTTTGTATTATAGTAGAATGCACTATCATACACGCCCAGGGTTTTAAATACATCCACAGCTGTATGGTATGTGTTTCGCAAATAGAACCTTTCAGGAGTGTGCTTTAACAAACGAAACGCTTCTCTCAAGTACTCCAGTGCAGCCGTCGTATTTCCCAGCCGAACCTGTGTGCGTGCAGCCCACTGCAGTGAGTTAGCTGCATTATCGTACAACTTTTCCTGTTTACTGAACTTATGATCTGTTAGAAATAAAACGAGTGCCGTATCGTATCTTTTTTGCTCGTAATAAATCTGCCCCATATTCCCTCCGATGATCCCTTTCCATACATCCAGTTTTAATGCAGTTGCAATTTTGAACGATGTTTGGTACCAGTAAAAAGCTGAATCGTATTGTTGTTGACGATGGTAACCCAGGGCCGCTGTGTTGCTGGAAAACATCATTCGTATCGTATCGAAGCGTTCTTTACGTGGTTCAAAAAGTTTGAATGCTTTGATACTGTTTTTTACACATTCGCCATACTCCCTGATTTTATAAGAGAGTTCTCCCAGAACCAGGTAGTCTAACGGACTGTTTTCAATACCAAGTTTCTCATTCAGCTCCAACCCATTCATGGTATAAGTTACTGCCAGTGCGAGCTCTTGCAACGAATAGTAAACCTGGCCGTAAATAAGACTTGCCTGCGCAATTAACCTGTCATCCCCCGAAAGGTAAGCTTCGTTGATTGATTTTACATACAGTGCAAGTATGTTCGACTTAACCGCCGGACTGACCCGGTATTCTTCTAATGTAGTAGAATTTGGTTTTGGTTTTATATCCTTATAATAGAGCACAGCAGCCTTTATTGCGTAAATACGTGCCCGCAACTGATGGTTGTCTGCTTTTTCCTCCAGCTTACGAAGGATGTTTTCTGATTGTCTACTTGTTGCAATCTGCACTATTAAATCATATTTGTAGAATACATCTTTTTTAATGTACCCATTTAGTGTGTCGGTTATATCGCTTGCTTTAAGCACAGGTGTTTGTGCATGCGCTGGGCAGATGTAAAGAGAAATGAGCAGCAATACAATGAAGATTGCAAGTAATTGGGTTTTGCAACAACTCATAAGTAAAGACAAGATAAAAAATTAATATAAGTTTTACGGGATAGTGTTTAAGGATAACTCATTTTGAAATATTCTTTCTGCAATATTTAATGGATTTCAATTTATATAAATTGAAATTGAAGATTTTGCGAGACCGTGCGTGAATACATAACATTGGGCAATATTAAAAGTATGGCAACCTATTTCCAGAATAAAATATGTAATAGAAAGTCTCATTTTGCATCTTAAATAACAATTGATTGGCATTTGATATAATTGATTAAGCAACATGGTGATGTTCAACCGCATAGATTGAATTACTTTCACATTTCCCAAAATCAAAAAATGCAATCGATTAAACTCACTCAATACTCTCATGGTGCCGGCTGTGGATGCAAGATCTCTCCTAAAGTACTTGACACCATTTTGCAAAGCAATTTTGCTATGCCAAACAACGACCGGCTGATCGTTGGCAACCAC
>JAKFDY010000453.1:0-1638 GCA_036675885.1 Lacibacter sp.
GGAACGGCTGTGGCTTCTAACACAAATGTTACTATTAAACCAATGACTATCGGCAGCACCAATTTGAATTATTTAGGGAAAGCTCAATTTAACGATCCCTTGTTTAAAGGTTCAATTGATGAATTTAAAATCCTTAATAGAGCATTAAGTGCTGCTGAAATTGCCGAAAGTGCTAAATTAAGTCAGACGATTGCCCTTAAAGCGACTCTACAAAAAGAAATGGGTGACGCTGATTTTTCTCCAGCAACAGCCACTTCAGGACTGTCTGTTAGTTATACCAGTTCAGATAGCGCTATTGTAAATGTAGTAGATGGAAAACTGCATATTGTTGCTCCTGGAACCACAACTATTACCGCTTCACAGCCAGGAAATACAGATTACAATGCGGCGCAAACACAATCGCAAGTTTTAACAGTGGTAAAAAAAGAACAGACTATTAGTTTTGCTTCAATTTCAGCTAAATCGGTTAACGATACTGACTTTGATGCCGGGGCTACCGCTTCTTCAGGATTAGCAGTCAACTATACCAGTTCAAATGAAAATGTGGTTACAATCGTTAATAATCAGATTCATATTGTAGGTGCCGGTACTTCTGAAATTACTGCTTCACAAGTTGGTGACGATGCGTACAATGCTGCTCTTTCAGTTACTCAATCACTAACGGTGACTAAAGTATTTTACGTAGATGGAGATCTTGACGGTTTTGGTTCAACCACAGCCACTTTACTTGCAGTAAACGATGCCCCTGAAGGATATGCTACCAACAGCACCGATTGTAATGATAGCGATGTGACTGTTCATGAACCAATTCTTTATTATGTAGATGCCGACCATGACGGATTTGGATCAACAACAGAAGTGTTTTTATGTTCATCAGTTGCTCCTGAAGGATATGCCACAAATAACACAGACTGCGACGATAATACATTGTTTTATGCAGATAACGATGGGGATGGATTAGGTTCAGGCAATCCTGTAGCCTGTGGTGTAGCGAACCATACGGATTGTGATGACACCAATAAGGTACAATTAACCGCAACGATTCCAGATGTGTATGCCCTTAATGCTGCTGTTGACGAGAAAAACACCATCTATATTGGTTATGGACCGTCATCCCTTAGCATCACAGCTACTCCGGCAGGAGGGACAGCACCTTACACTTATATTTGGAGTACAAACCAACCAGCACAAACCATTGCAGTATCAGCTGCAGGAACGTATACTGTGGTAGTAACTGATGTTAAAGGTTGTCAAACTACGACTGCTATTGTGGTTAAAACCATAAATGTGCAGTGTGGCAACTCAGGTGATAAAGTTATGGTTTGTCATAATGGACAAGAAATTTGTGTAAGTTCCAATTCGGTTCAATCGCATTTGGATCATGGAGACAAACTGGGTTCTTGCAGTTACATGACAAATAAAGACTCCAGTAAAGTCTTGATTAGTGAGGAAAATACTGCGGAAGACGTAACCGTTTACCCTAATCCTGTTACCAGCCTATTGAATGTAAAAGTAAGTGAAGTCCACAGTGGTGCCACACTTGAACTATACAACTCATTAGGAATGAAAGTGCTTTCCCAAACTTTAAAAAGTACTTCAGAAGTAATGTATTTAGATAGATTGCCTTCCGGAATGTAT
>JAKFDY010000454.1:0-2824 GCA_036675885.1 Lacibacter sp.
CATTTAGTGGAAAGCTCAATGGAAGCCATCACAAAAACACCGCTTGGCATTGTGGTGACATCTGCGATTGTTGAAGGAGATGAAGGTGCAACAAAAGATAATACCTTTGCAGTCAGCGGTGCGATTATGTCGATGTGGTTAATGGCCGAACAGCTGGGTTTAGGCATGGTCTGGCGTACACGCGGTGTTGGCTTAGTGCATGATACAGCATTACATGATTTTATTGGTGCATCGGATGGAGAGCAATTAGTAGGGACGTTATGCATTGGTTACCCTGCGGAAGAAATCACTTCCACGAAAAAGCGTACACCATTCGCAGAAAAAACAACTTGGCTATAGGGAGGTTTGTACATGGCACGACAGGGGATGCTGTTAGTTTATACAGGAGAAGGCAAGGGAAAAACAACTGCTTCACTTGGTGTGGCATTACGCGCAATTGGCCGCGGCATGAAGGTGAAATACTTTCAATTTATTAAATCACCTGAACGTACATATGGTGAACAAATTGCCTTGCGAAAACTTGGTGTTGAAACAGTGCAATTAGGTGTCGGTTTTACATGGACGAAAACACCGGAGGAGCATCGCGAAGCACTGGCGAAAGCCTGGCAGACTGTAAAAGAAGAGCTAAATGATGAAACAACAGATGTTTTAGTGCTGGATGAGTTGAATAATGCGTTAGCCATTACACGATTTCCAATCGATGATGTATTGCCAATACAAGAGGTGTTAGCGGCCATACAAAACCGTCCTAAAACGATGCACCTTGTGATCACAGGCCGTTCTGCACATCCATCGCTACTCGCTTTAGCTGATTTAGTGTCAACGATTGATGCCACAAAACATTATTATGCGGAACAGGATGTTAAAGCGATGAAGGGGCTTGAGTTTTAAGCACTCAGGACGCCATGGGTAAATCACAAACTGGCACCCAATTCACCAGAGAAGGATTTGCCATTTATGTTGTTGAGATTGAGGAGAAAATTCAATGATAAAAGAATCCCCTTTACAATTTGATTTTGAAAAGCTGTGGAAAGAAGGCATGTTAGACTGGCATGGCAAGATGCCAGAACGAATGATCGATGATGAACTGGAAGAAGCATTTTGGGCTCAGTCCATGAAGAAAAAAACATACAAGCAAACAGATGACTATGCAAAAAAAATTTATGAAAAAATGAAACAGCATATCCCGCAAAATTCAACTTGTATTGAAATGGGACCAGGATGGGGTAACTATACCTTCCCACTCCGTCAAGATGTCAAAAGTTTAACGTTAGTGGATGGTTCTGAAAGTGTGCTTGCTTATTTAAAACAATACTATGAAAACGATACAAATGTTCAGTTCGTTCATAGTAAATGGGAAGAAGCGCAAATTGAGCGGCATGATGTTGTTATTGGGGTCAACTGCTTTTATCGTATGTATGAAATGAATGCGGCGCTGAAAAAAATGAACAGGCTTGCCAAAAAGCGAGCCATCATTGGCTTAACAACAGGACCTATTCAGCCGCATTACGTTATTTTAGATGAGCAGTTTGGCTATGACATTAAATATCCTCGCCGTGATTATATTACCATCGTCAATATGCTGTATCAGTTAGGGATTTATGCAAATAGTGAAATGCTCAAGCTGGAGCGTGAGTATCGTTATGATACATTGCAGCAATTATATGAAGCACAAAGCAAAAAAATCTTATCACCCCGGTTTGATATGGCACATGTGAAAGCATCACTCGAACGTTTTATTGCTATGGAGGATGGCAAGTATGTGTACCGTCACCCATTCTATGCTGCGATCATTAGTTGGGAGCCTGTGGGAGTTATATGACTAAGTTTCGTTTTGATATTACTAAAAATGGCTTTTATTGGGGGCACTGTTGTTATAAAAATAGACATAGTGGTTACAAGATGATGGCAAAGGGGGAGATCTCTTTATGACAACATGGAATTTAACGCAAATGCAGCGTCATTTACTCATTTGCAATGGGGCAACCTGTATGGGAGCAGGAGCTGAAGAGGTCACCCAGCAAATTCGTGATGAGATCCGTAAAAATCGTTTGGATGAGCATATTCATACATCGCGTACACGCTGTAACGGCCGCTGTAAAGATAAATGCGTCGTAATTGATTACCCAAAAGGGACATGGTATTCGGTTCAACATGAAGAAACCGCACGTGACATTGTTCATGAAGCAGTTGAAGAAGAAGCGATTATTTATTCAATGGAAAACGGTGTACGCAAACGCAGCGAAAACCGCATTAAAGGAATTGATAAATACAAGAAACGTAAAGGACCGATGAAAAAAGCTGTATTATTTGTTGGACACGGCAGCAGGCTGGAGGCAGGGAATATAGAAGTTCGCCAATTTGTCGAGCAAACGAAAGAATACATTGATCCAGCCCTTTTAGTAGAAACATGTTTTTTAGAATTTGCTTCACCAAATATTGAAGATGGGATTCAGTTGTGTGTTGAAAAAGGTGCGGATGAAATACATGTAATTCCCATCATTTTATTACATGCAGGACACTCCAAACTGCACATTCCTGCAGAAATTGAACATGCTAAAGAGCATTTCCCAGATGTTCAATTTACCTATGAAACGGTGCTAACAAGTGATTCCGTTTTAGATTTAAATATTCTAGAAAAAGTAGTGATTAAGGACCCAACAACGGTAGAATTTCATCTTCATAACCCAAACTCCACTTTTATTCACTCATTATTGACACTGGGGATTATCCCGAAGCATTCATATGGTGAAGAATATGCGGAAAATCCTGTTGGTTCTGGTCCCTACAAGTTAGTGCAATGGGATAAGGGACAACAAATTAT
>JAKFDY010000455.1:0-2052 GCA_036675885.1 Lacibacter sp.
GGATGAGTGAAACACTTTATGGAACACCAAATAAGAACCCAAGAAAATCACTTAAGTCAACAAAAGTATCCGATGGTACAATCATGTTTTATGCCCTGTATTCAAGGATACATAATAATGAAGCGAATATGCTGGAAGAAAATATACTGTACCCGGTTGCAGGAACAAATGGCGGACTCAAGTATAAATTCTAGTTCGTCAAATTGATTTAATGACAGAGCTGCAGCATTATGTTGCAGCTCTATTTTTCGCTTTATTTGACTTTTACCACCTTTGAATAAACAAAACTGACCTTTGGCTAACTTCTTTTTTTATTTGGACAGCTGACGGTGCATTTTTACAGTCTCAAAAACAGAATCAATGAAATTGCTGATCGTTTCTCTGGCAGCGGCTTTGCTGCTGTTGAATTGCAAAAAAAGCAGAGTAACACCTGAAGCAGATGTAAGAACTGCTGTTACCAAACGCCTGGCTACGGTATTTACCGGTAATGGTGAAAGCTTCCATTTGTTATATGATGAACATGGGCAGTTGCTTGTTCATACAGCTGCCGATGCAGTTCATTATTATAAACCCGGCAATGATCATTTTCTTACGCAGTTGCTGAAACAGACCAATGAAAAGATCATCTACAAATATGCACAACGGGATGCACAAGACAGAATTATTAAACTCGAAAGATATCAACAGAACATTCCCAAAAGCACGATGGAGTTTACCTACAATAGCAGCGGGTATTTGAGCAAAAGAACAATAAGCGTTGAGGGATCAGGTTCTCTGCAGGAATTTATTTATACATACGATGCCGGGAACCTGGTTAAGATTCAGGAGTATGAAGATGCTGTGTTGAAATCAACATTAATGCTGGAGTATTATAATAATCGTTTTAATTCTGTTGCTATTGATCTCTTTGATTTTAAACAGATCGGTTTTGTTACTGATGCACAGTTTGGTAAACAGTCGGAGAACCTGGTAAAAAGTGTAAAGGCAGTTGCTCAGGATGAACAAACAACGATGCTCTTTCAGTACTTCTATAAAGCAGATGCAAACGGCTACGTTAAATCAATGGAGATTAAAGCCAATAATGAAGCCTTAACGGAATACAATTTTATTTTTCAATAGTTCGGTTCTCTTCCCAGGTATGGTATAACCCGGCATAACAGCCGGGTTTTTTTATTTGATGTGTATCCACAGATGTCACAAACAAATACTGTGTACAGATAAAATCATTAATCCTACACCTTAACTGCAAATTCTTCCGGATTGCTTGTATTTAATTTTTATGAGCTGTTTGCAATTGCATTTTTACATCATCAATTAAAAACATCAATTAAAATTTATGAAACATTTGTTTATTCTTCTTTTGTTAACTGGTTTATTTTCCTCCTGTAAAAAAACAACTGATTCTGATCTTGGTTCGATCGAACGGGATATGAAGTTTGAAAAGAAGTTGAAATCTTTTAGCAAGCAATCAGGGTTTAGTATGCAAATGGATTACAACCCGGATGGCAATCTGAAATTAATTTCTGATAATTTTAACAGGAAAATCAGCTTTACGTATAGCCCTGATTTTGCTTTAACTTATCAGTATCCGGGAACTTTTTATGAGCTGAAAAACACAAGCCGAAATCAGTTGGGCAGAGTTGCAAAGGCAGAACTCTGGATGAATAGTGTCTTAACCGATAAAAATGAGTATACTTATAACCAGGAAGGTTATCTTATAAAAAAGAAGGAAGAGAAAGTCTTAAGCGGTGTAACATACATCACAGAATACAATTACGAAAATGGAAATCTCATTGCTTCAAAAAGTTTGAAAGATGGAGCGATTACCTATTCACACGAGTTTTCCTATTATACTGATAAGTTAAACAAATTCAATCTTGATATTTATGATCAGTTTGAGCACAAATATATGGCCGGAGCTTTTTTTGGCAGACTGAACCGTAACTTATTACAGAGCTGGTCATTTACCAGCTTCCCTTCAGACACTTCTCATAGTCCTCTATATTCCTATACACTCGATGCTGATGGTTATCCTGCAAAACTTAATCTGGT
>JAKFDY010000456.1:0-11187 GCA_036675885.1 Lacibacter sp.
AACAGCAGGAGGCGTGGTTTCAGCACAACAAACATCAGGCGCACCTGCTCCTTCCATTTGGGACAACCCTCTTGCATTAACCATGCTGGCCATCATTCTTGTTCTGTTACTGGTGATAGCACTGCTGGCCAACGTTGTATTGGGAACTGCACGTCTTCATTTCGATAAACAGAAGAAGAAAAATACTACTGCACAAACAATCACAGCTGTCGCATTATTACTGCTGCCAATTTTTGGATCGGCACAGCAAACAGCAGAAGCTGTTGCACCTGCAGGACCAACTTCTATTGGTGGTTTATCAGCCACTACATTCTGGTTACTCTCCACGGTAATTGCTATAGAATTTCTTGTAATTATTGTGATGGGATTTTTTGTAAAAAGTTTTCTTGCCAAAGAAAAGCTGGCCGTTACGATTGCTGAAGAAACAACTGTTGCAAAACCGTCTTCCTTTAAAGTGTGGTGGGAAAAGCTCAACAGTTTTAAACCAATGGAGCAGGAAGCTAATATTGATCTTGGTCATAACTATGATGGCATCCGTGAACTGGATAACCGTTTACCCCCATGGTGGCTCTATGGTTTTTATATAACCATTCTCATTGGAGGTATATACCTGTGGCGCTATCATATAGCCGAAACAGCTCCGCTCAGCAAACAGGAATTTGAAATTGCAATGAAACATGCAGAAGAAGAGAAAGCAGCTTACCTCGCAAAAGCAGCAAATAATATTGATGAGAACACGGTTACATTGATCACAGATAAAGCTGCCATCGATGCAGGTAAAAATAATTTTGTTCAGATGTGTTCTCCCTGCCATGGTAAATCAGGAGAAGGTATTGTTGGACCAAACTTAACCGATGACTATTGGTTGAATGGTGGCAGCATAAAAGACATTTTCAAAACAATTAAGTATGGTCGCCCGGAAAAAGGAATGAAGAGCTGGCAAGATGATTATTCGCCGGTACAAATTGCACAACTGGCCAGCTTTATCAAATCACTGCACGGCACTAATCCACCAAACGGAAAAGAAAAACAAGGTGATCTGTTTAAAGAAGATGCAGCTCCTGCAAAAGATTCGGCAACTGCAAAGAAAGACGTAGTTAGTAACTGATGAATAAGATAAATGAATACAGAAGGCGATATATTGACACAGTCAAACAAAGAATCGTTCCGTGACAGAATTGCAACAGTAGATGCACAGGGAAAACGGAAATGGATTTTTGCACAAAAACCAAAAGGAAAATTCTATAACATACGTACTTATGTAAGCTTCTTTTTCTTCCTGGTGTTTGTAGCACTTCCGTTTATTCATTTGAACGGAAGGCCCTTGTTCCTGTTCAATATTCCGCAGGCGAAATTTATTCTGTTTGGAAAAGTTTTCTGGCCACAGGATTTTTTCATCTTCGGTATTATTATGATCACATTCATTGTGTTCATTGTATTGTTTACTTCTGCTTTCGGTCGTTTGTTCTGCGGTTGGATTTGTCCGCAAACCATCTTCATGGAAATGCTCTTCCGTAAACTGGAATATGCAATTGAAGGCGATGCAGCAAGGCAAAAATTAATGGCTGCAGGCCCATGGACAACGGAGAAGATCGTTCGCAAAACAAGTAAACATGTTGCGTTCTATGTGCTGGCGTTTATCATTGCGAATTTTTTCCTGTCTTATATCATTGGTGTGCAGGAATTATGGGCCATGATGAAACACCCTGCTGCTAACGTTGGCACCATTGCAGCGCTCATGGTTTTTTCGGCAGTGTTTTATGCGGTGTATGCATTTTTTCGTGAACAGGCTTGCACAGTTGTTTGTCCTTACGGGCGCCTGCAAGGTGTATTGCTTGATAAAAACTCGATGGTTGTTGCGTATGATTACAAACGTGGTGAAGAACGGAAAAAGATCAATAAGAAAGAAGAGCGTACGGCCGGCGATTGTATCGATTGTTTTCAATGCGTGAAGGTTTGTCCTACCGGTATTGACATTCGCAACGGTACACAAATGGAATGTGTGGGTTGCACTGCCTGTATTGACGCCTGTGATCATATGATGGAAAGTGTAGGCTTTAAAAAAGGGTTGATCCGTTATGCAAGTGAGAACGGTATTGCCAACCATGAAAAACTGCATTACACACGCCGTATGAAAATGTACACAGGTTTGCTGGCTGTGTTGATCATCTTACTCACCACATTGTTGCTGTCGCAAAAAGATGTGAAGGCTACTGTGATGCGTACACCGGGTCTACTGTACCAGGAGAAAGGGAAAGACAGTGTTTCAAACCTGTACAACATAAAAGTGGTAAACAAAACAATGAATGATATTCCGCTTACTGTGAAGTTGGAAGATGGTGATGGCAATGTGCAAGTGGTTGGTAAGAATATAAATGTGCAAAAAGAAGGACAAGGCTCAGGATCATTTTTTATCACTATTCCGAAAAAACGCATTCAGCAACGGAAAACGGTTTTAAAGGTTGGATTATACCAAGGCGGTAAACGGATTGATATTGTAAAAACAAGTTTTCTTGGGCCACTTTATTAAAACAACTAAACTAAAAACAATGACACTTAATTGGGGACATAAGATTACGCTGGCATTTTCCGCTTTTGTTGTGTTCATGTTTGTATTGGTTTACAAAAGCATGAAAACAGATTTTCAGTTGGTAACCAAAGAATATTACAAAGATGAGCTGGCTTATCAGCAGGTGATTGATGGAACAAATCGGGCAAATAACTTAAGCAGCAGTGTAGAGGTTAAACATGCGAATAACGAACTTATTATTCAACTGCCAACAGAAATGAAAGGCAAAACAATCAGCGGCAATATCTGGCTTTATTGTTCTTCTGATGATAAGAAGGATCGCAGGCTTGAATTGGCAGTTGATGAAAATGGCAGGCAGGTGATCGATAGTAAAAACATGTTACCTGCAAACTATTTATTAAAAGTTACGTGGAAGGCTGATGAGTTGAATTATTATAATGAACAACGCATAGAATTAAAATGATAACAGAAGCAATTACAGGTGGTTTACTACTGGGTGCATTCAGCAGCCTGCACTGCGTTGGCATGTGCGGACCGCTGGCACTGGCACTGCCTGTGCAGCATTTACCTGTGTGGCAACAACGTGTTTCTGCACTGATGTATAATGCGGGCCGCATTGTTACTTATGCACTGTTTGGTTTGCTGTTTGGCCTCGCAGGACGAGGTTTATATATGGCAGGCTTTCAGCAGTGGTTATCGATCATCAGCGGTGCTGTTATTCTTGTTTTCATCCTTAATTACTATTTACTGAAAAAAGCCTGTCAACCAAAATGGACACTGAGGCTGCATGGAGCTGTTCAGCAACTCATGATCAAGACATTGCGTACAGATCGTAAAGAAGCGTACCTGCTGCTTGGCATGATCAATGGATTACTGCCCTGCGGCATGGTTTACGTAGCGCTTGCAGCAGCGTTAAATTTTCGCGAAGTGCAGCAGAGTGTGTTGTTTATGAGTGGCTTTGGTGCAGGTACTATTCCGCTGATGTTATTGTTAAGCATAGCAGGGAGCAGTTTTTCTTTCTCCATACGTGGACGTGTTAAAAAAGTTGTTCCTTATTTAATGACCGTGATGGCTGTATTGTTAATACTGCGGGGCATGAACCTGGGCATTCCGTTCATAAGCCCGGTAATGGCCAGCGAACCGGCTGCCGCAATACCTTGTCACTAAAAACTACCCGTATGATGAGTATCAGCAGGGCTATTGATAGCAGTTCTTTACAAGGGCAGGAGCAAAAATTAGCTTTGCTAAACAGTGTAACTCTATTGTTCACTTTGAAATACAATGATCACAATCGTTATGACGCATAATAAAAAATTTACACAGTTCCGGCACGAGAGTGATACGTGGAAACGGTACCTGCAATTTATACAGCAGGAGAACAATCATTTAAAGACCCGCCTTTCGCAGGTGCTGCAACATGATACGGATGAACAGTTCCTTGAACGTGCTGAATATTTCCAGAGCAAGTTCATTGCCGAAGATGATACGGTGAATATGTTGCGCCAGGATATTCATGAGCTGGATACCATGCTCACCAAAGAGATGCCTGAAGATGCAAGTACAATTAAAGAATTGCAGAAAAGGCTGAAGAAAATGCACAAGGATATGGAGATTGTAGAACGCCAGTTCAACAAACTGAAATCAGATTTTAATTTATACCTCTCAGAGAGTTTATAAGCACTATCAGCAAACGAAAACAGCATCTGCTGCATTATGCAAACAGATGCTGTTTATTTTTATACTATACCTGAATCTTAATTGATCAGGTTCTCTAATTTCTGCTCGTTGAGGATCACAATATTTCCGTCCTTTATCTCTATTAATTTTTCTGAACGGAAATCGCCCAATGTGCGGATGAGTGATTCAGTTGCCGTACCTGCAATACTTGCCAGGTTCTCACGACTGATATTAATGGAGAAATGCCCCTCGCCTGTCTGGTATTTTTTCTGCAGGCTGATCAATGCATCAGCAACCTTTTTCCGTAATGAGTTGTAGGCAAGCCCTAATAAATGATCTTCTTTCTCAGCTACATTTCTTGCCAGCAGTTGAATAAATTTTTCTGACACCTGCATGTTACTGTGCATCAGTTCATCAAAATCTGCTTTGGGAATAATAGCCAGTTCACTGTCTTCCATTGCTTCAGCAGTTTCTTTATAAGACCCCCCTTCCAGCAACGCCACATAACCCAAAAAGTCGCCTTCGTTGTATAAGCCAACTACCAGTTCCTTTCCATCATCATTCGTTTTAAACGTTTTTACTTTCCCTTTTACAATGTAAAACAAACGTGCAGCACGGTTGCCTTCGTTGTAAACTGTTTGCTTCTTTTTGTATTTGTTGATGTCCCTGTCGGCGGTAAGTGATTCCAATGCATCTTTTGACCCTGTGACTGCAAGCAGTTTATTTACACCATCAAGGCCCGATGAGTATTCTTCTTTCAACAGATCAGCTTTTTTCAACCGTCCTTCAATGGCATTGAGCAATTCTGTTCCGCTGAATGGTTTGGTAATATAATCATCTGCACCAAGTTCCATACCACGGCGCAAATCACTTCGTTCTGTCTTGGCCGTTAGAAAAATAAACGGAATATTTTTTACCGTTTCGTTCTTATGCAACGTGTGTAACACACCATAGCCATCGAGTACGGGCATCATAATATCGCAAACGATCAGATCGGGCTGTTCAGCCAATGCTGTTTCAATACCGAGTTTACCGTTGGCAGCAGTTACAACTTTGTAGTTGGCCAGTTCCAGTATCTCGGCTGTATTCTCCCGTATATCATCATTATCTTCTATTAGCAGAATTTTTTTCATCTGATCACTTTTGTTAAAGGTTAAACTTGATGTGGTATGAAGTTAGTGTTGTTTTTGAAATGTAACGGTAAATTCGGTTCCATTATCGGTTTCGCTTTTGCAGGAAATATGTCCATTCATCAACTCAGCGTATTTCGACACAATGTGCAGGCCTAATCCCGTCCCTTGAATATTAATTGCATTGGCTGCCCTGAAAAACCGTTCAAATAAATGCTCCTGGTCTTCTTTTGAAATGCCGATGCCACTGTCTTTTATCCGGAACTCAATTTCATTATCAGAAACCTTTGTATTTAGTTCAATTACCGAATTTTCGGGAGAGAACTTGATTGCATTCGATAGCAAATTTAAACTGATATGCTTAAACATACCGGGATCAAGCTCAACCTGTGTATCACCCTCATGTTTGTAAGCGATCTGTTGCCCCTTTTTACAAACATTCTGCATTTCGGCTATCGTTTCTGTTGTGTTCTTCTCAATATCAAATACACTGAAACGAGCCTGTATTTTTCCTTCTTCGATCTTTCCAACATTCAGGAAGTCGTTGAGGATATCGGTAAGCAGGTTTACCGATGAGATGATGCGTTGAATATGTTTTTCCCGTTTGGGTTGTTCATCTGTATTTGTGTACTTCTGCAGAAGGTAAACCGATGATAATACAGTACTAAGTGGTGTGCGAAATTCATGCGATGCTACTGATACAAATCTCGATTTCAGCTCCCCCAATTCTTTTTCTTTGCTAAGGGCTGCCATCAGCTCCCTGTCCTTCTCTTCGGTTTCCAGTATCTGCTCATTCAGCTTTTCTACTGTTTCTCTTAATGTAACAGTCCTGTCTTCCACTTTTTTCTCCAGTTCTTCATTCAATTTTACCAATGCCTGCTCTGCCTGTTTCCTTAATGTAATATCATTCACAAAAGCCACTACAAACTTGTTGTCATCTACATGATAGTTGCCGAGGCTGATTTCCACAGGAAATTCAGACCCGTCTTTTTTAACGGCATACAGATCGAGCCCGATACCCATGGGCCTGCTTTTAGGGTCGTGCATATACCCATCTCTGTGTTTTTCGTGGCGGTGATGAAAGCGGCTAGGGATAAGAATTTCAATTTTTTTACCCAGCAGATTATCCAGATCAGAGTAACCAAATTGCTGCCGGGCAAACTTATTGATGGTGATGATCTCTGCTGAGGAATTGACAACAATAATCCCAATACTGGCATGATTGAAAAGAGTTTGAAATAGCTTGGAATCTCCGTAGGACTGCATAAGTTAAAGAAAATGATATGCGTGATGGCCGATCTTTAAGTTGTTATTCCTGATAGCTGTAAAGTTACGATTTCTGCGTTGGTAAAATAAGGGATATTCCTGTTTTCTTTCTACCGGGAGATGAGTAATTTAGAAGAAAATCACCAATTTGTTACAACGCATTATCAAAGACCCCGGCTTTTGGTTCCTTTTACTGATGAATGGCTATCTGATCTATTATTACGAGCAGCAACCCGGAGAGTTTAATACCATTATCTGGATCTATTGGCTGCAAAGCGTGTTAATAGGCTTTTTCAATTTTCTTGACCTGCTGATGGTAAAAAATCCTGACAGCACAAGTATGTCAATCAATAGCCAACCTGTAACGAAAGGTAGCATGGGTTGTGCCGCATGGTTCTTTCTCCTGCATTATGGTTTCTTTCATTTTGTTTATGCAATTTTTCTCCTGATTGGAAAAAACAGTGGAGTAAATGGCAAACTCATATTGATCACTGCCGGAATATTTGTTACTGAAAGCACCATACAGTTTATCCGCAAAAGAAACAGCTTGCAATCGGAGAACGTAAATGTGGGCAAGATGTTTTTTACCCCTTACCTGCGTATCGTTCCAATGCACCTGATGATATTGGTTCCATCGTTTCTTGGTATTACAGCCAGTGTTTTATTTCTTGTGTTGAAAACCGTTGCTGATACAGGGATGTACCTGCTCACCACACAAAAAGACTTTGCACTGATAAAATCATTGAGCCGATAACGTAAACTTGCAAAAAAGAAGAGAAAGTATGTCAACCGAAATAAAATGTCCGAATTGTGGTCACGAATTTGAACCAACCGACAGCATCCGTGAAGAAGTGCAGAAAGAATTGCGTGCAAAAATGAGTGATTGGCAAAAACAGCAACAGCAAAAATTTGATGCACAGTTGCTGGAAGAGAAAAGGAAAACACAAAAAGAAACAGAAGAATTGCTACGCAAAAACATTGTGGCCGATTTTGAAAACAAACTCCGTTTACTGGAAGATAATAACAAAGACAACCAGGAAAAACTAAAGCTGGCCCGTGAAAAAGAAATTGAATTCCTGAAAAAAGAACAGGCCCTGCTTTCAAAAGAGCAGGAACTTGATTTGCAACTGCAAAAAATGTTGCTGGAAGAACGTAACAAGCTGACTGATGTAATACGAAAAGAAGAAGCAGAAAAAATTTCTTTGAAAGAAACTGAATACTTACTGAAGAATAAAGAGCTGGAAGAAAAACTGGAAGCCCAGAAAAAGCTGGTAGATGAAATGAAGCGAAAATCGGAACAAGGCTCGATGCAGATGCAAGGTGAGGCGCAGGAATTATTACTGGAAGATCTGTTGCGTCAGTCGTTTCCGTATGATTCTATTGAAGAAGTGGGTAAAGGTGTAAAAGGTGCCGATTGTATGCTATTGGTACGCAACAAGTTCGGACAGGAATGTGGCAAGATCATTTTTGAAAGTAAACGCACCAAAGATTTTTCGGAGCAATGGATCGAAAAATTAAAAGCTGATATGCGCAGCCAGGCGGCCGATATTGCTGTCATAGTTACACAGGCTATGCCGAAAGGACTGGACAGGTTTGGCGAAAAAGATGGCGTGTGGGTTTGCACCTTTACTGAAGTAAAAGCATTGACGCATGTGTTGAGAGACAGCATTGTTCGCATTGCGCAGGCCACTACCGGCCAGGAAAACAAAGGCGAAAAAATGCATATGCTGTATGATTACCTCACAGGAAATGAATTTGCCGAACAGTGGAAGGCCATTCGTGAAGGTTTTATGAGTATGAAAATTTCTATTCAAAAAGAACGTGATGCAATGGAAAAATTGTGGAAACAACGGGAAAAGCAACTGGAGAAAGTATTACTGAATGCAGCACATATCCGTGGATCGGTAGAAGGAATTGCAGGCACCGATGTAAACATTGCATTGCTGGAAGATTCACCTGATCTGTTAACTGACGATTAATCATTATTATGCCCCGGGATTCCGTACCAATTATATTACACCATAAAGATTCCGCTTTCACCGTTTACTCGCTGGAAGAATATAATCAATTGCCCGATTCATTAAAAGGCAGTATTGAACAGCAATACCATGTTGATTCGGTTTACAATGCATTACAGTATATCAACCCGCCCACGGCAGTTAAAGAAGATGACAGTTCAGGAGAAGCAGGATTTTCAATTGTTATGATCGTTGTTTTTGGCATCATTGGATTTAATATCTACCGCTTAATACGTCAGCTGATCAAAGAGCAAAACAATCCTGTTAATGCAGCAACGTTTGAAGCAGATGACGGGAATGAACCTGAACCTGCTGTGCGATATCTTATTTACAAAGGAGATGAATTGAAATTCAGTGATGAAGAACTGCACACCGTATGTAAAAAATACAATCCCTATTTTCAAAAGCTAAATGCTGATAAGCAGACGATGTTTGTTGAGCGTGTGCAGGAATTTATTCACAGCAAAGATTTTTATATCTGCTCACCAAAAGGATATAAAGAAATGCCGATCCTTATTTCAGCATCGGCTGTGCAGATCACATTCGGATTAAAAGATTTTCTGCTTCCACATTTCTCAAATATCATTATTCACCCGGAAGAATATTTTGCTTACGATCCTTTCCGTATACTGGTGGGCAATGTACAGGGGCATTCTATTTCACTTTCATGGAAACATTTCTTACAGGATTACCAAAACCCGACTGACGGAAAAAATGTTGGTCTGCACGAAATGGCGCATGCTTTACAGGTACAGTATTTATTCCGAAACCCCAAACGAAGCAATACATTCAAAGAAGATTATGAACATTATGATCGTATTGATGATGATGTATTGAATGCAGAAAAAACAAATGGCAAACGCCTGTTCGATGAAAATGCATTGCGGAATAAAAATGAGTTCTGGGCAACATCAGTTGAACTGTTTTTTGAAAAACCCATTGAATTAAAAACACAATACCCCGACTTGTATGAAAGTCTTCGCATTGTGCTTAACCAGGATACTGCAGCTATGTAGTATGGTTGTTTTTAAGAAAACAATAGATGTCTCTTTCAGCCCATTTCAACAGTTAAAAACCATTTACGAGTATTTGTCTTCACAAATATTTTACAATTCAACAGTTGTTGAAAACACTGCATTTGTAAATTAGGAAAAAAGATATAATCTTACAGAAGCTAAAACATGGAATTACTATTTTCAACCAAAATCAATGTCATGAAATTTTTATTTATTTTCTTTAGTTGCTGCCTATTCTTACAAAGTACAGTGTTTGCTCAAAACGAGAATGATGGACCAAAACGTGCACAGAGTGTTTATGGAGAACTTGGAGGAAACGGTCTGTTTTTTTCAGCTAACTATGATGTCCGATTTTTAAAAAGTGAAAAAGGATTTGGTATGCGTGCAGGCCTTGGTTTTTTTGGCGGAAGTGGCGGAGGCCTGCTAACTGTACCTATAGGATTGAATTACCTTGCAGGTAAAGCACCTAGCTACCTGGAAGTTGGATTGGGATATACTTATGCCAGTTTTACTTCCAGTGATGATTTTATAGATGGAGAAGGCGGATCATTACTTGTGCCAAGTGTCGGGTACAGATTTCAGCCTTCGAAAAAAGGGTTTACAGGAAGAGTTATTATTTCGCCGCTTATTGCCTTGGGTAACGGTGGCGGTTGGTTTATGTTTGGTGGCATAAGTGCCGGATACAAATTTTAATTAGTTGCATGATAACGGGAAGCTGAGCAATAACAGGCTTCCCGTTATTATGTTATTTTGGGCCATCAGGTAAAATCTTCGCCATCAAAGTCTTCATCTTCTTCACTCCTGTTTGTATTGAGGTTGATGATGCTGCCCATAAGATCACTGAATTCTATTTTTCCTTCCACTACTTTTTTACTGATCACTGAATAAGCCGACAAGCCATGCAAAACAAACTCCATCAGTAATGCTGTTTGTTTTTCATTGGCTCCTTTGAAATATTTTTTCACCAGTGGATACAAACCATCAACACTGTACAATTGCTGGATCTTTTCTTCATCTTTCGTGTTCATCAACAGTGTTAACTGGTTTCCTTTATCAAACCAATTGCTGATGGATTTATACGGATTGTCGATTGCGGTATCCTGCTTTCGTTTTTTCAATTGTTCAGGATTAGGAAAATATTGAAGAAACTGTGTGCGGATGGCTTTATCTAACAAATGAAACGCAACCTGGTAAGGACCTTCCTGCTCACCTTCATAGACGAGTTCCACTTTTCCGGTAATCGCCGGAATCACTCCAATCAGGTCGGAAATTCGGATTACGGTATTTGATTCCCCATTCATATACAACCTTCTTTCCGCGGCTGAAATCAGGTTTTCGTAAGCAGATATTGTCAATCGGGCGGAAACCCCGCTTTTCTCATCGACGAACTCAGATCCTCTTGCCTCAATCGCAATCTGCTCGATCAGGTCTTTCATCAGTTCCGGCACATGAATATTCTCAAGCGGCTTTCCTTTCAGTTTAGCTTCCTGAGCAGTGATCTTGCGGCCTATTTCGATAGACTTAGGATAATGTGTGATGATCTGGCTTTC
>JAKFDY010000457.1:0-6670 GCA_036675885.1 Lacibacter sp.
GTTAATAACGGGGTTGCCTGGGAATCGAATATCGGCGCATCTTTTCGCATTAAGCAGGTAGGATTAACGGCTGGTGCAGATTACACACTTTTGCCTGCAAAAAAAAGGCTTCAGCGGTTAGCGATGTTCCTTCCATAGGTTTTCGCCAGTTTAAACTTTTTCTTGGAATCAGCTATTATTTTTGATCTTACATCATTCGGAGTTATTTCTGAACACAGAGCTATATATCGTTTAACTAACATACAGTCATTCACCATACAGCAAGTTCTTCGGCACATCCCCTGAAAATTCCTTTTCTTTGCAGCCGGTTAGTAAGTATAAAATCTATGGCTATAATAGTTCCTTTTAAGGCGCTGCGTCCGCAGGCCCAGTTCGCAAAGCAGGTGGCAGCACGTCCTTACGATGTGCTCAACAGTAAAGAGGCAAAGGAAGAAGCGCAAGGCAATCCTTATTCATTTTTACACATCACCAAACCGGAAATCGATCTTCCTGAAGAGACAGATCATTATGCTCCGGAAGTTTATCTGAAAGCAAAAGATAATCTCGCTGCATTTATGCAACGGGATATATTGTTTCGCGAAAGCAAACCCTGCTATTACATTTATCGTTTAATCATGAATGGCCGCAGCCAGACAGGTTTGGTATGTGGCAGTGCAGTGGTGGATTATGAAAATGATGTGATCAAGAAACACGAGTTCACCCGTCCTGAAAAAGAGAACGATCGTATCAATCATATCAAGATCAGTGGTGCACAAACAGGTAATGTGTTCCTGGCATATCGTGATGTGCAGGAGCTGAATGATCTTATCGCAAAATGGCAGGAAGATAAAAGCCCCATTTACGATTTCACAGCTGATGATGATATTCAACATACCATTTGGGTAGTGAATGATGATGCAGCTATCAAAACAATCAGCAGCATTTTTGAAAAGCAAGTGCCACAAACTTATATTGCCGATGGTCATCACCGTGCAGCATCTGCAGCAAAAGTGCGTGCAGCATTGTGGGATGCAGCAACAGAAGAAAACGATTACTTCTTAACAACATTGTTTCCTGCAAGTGAATTGCAGATTCTCGATTATAACCGTGTGGTGAAAGATCTCAACGGTTTATCTGCTGATGAATTGATTGAAAAGATCAAAACCGATTTCGATGTAAAGCTTGTTGGCAAAGAAGAAGTAAAACCAAGTGAACTGCACAGTTTCGGTATGTATATCGATGACAACTGGTATAAACTCACAGCCAAAGAAGGAACGTATAAAACAGATCCTATTGGCGTGCTGGATGTAACTATTCTTTCAGATAATATTTTAGATAAACATCTTGGTATTAAAGACCAGCGTACCGATAAGCGTATCGATTTTGTTGGCGGCATCCGTGGTTTAGGTGAATTACAGAAACGTGTTGACAGTGGTGAAATGAAAGTTGCTTTCAGTCTTTATCCTGTTACGATGGATCAGTTGTTTGATATTGCCGACAGTGGTAATGTGATGCCACCCAAGAGCACCTGGTTTGAACCAAAGTTGAGGGACGGGCTGCTTACACACCTTATCTACAACGAATCATAATAAAAACCGAATATCAGGGAGGCGATTCAAACAATCGCCTCTTTTGATTTATTTTTGAAGCTGGTACGCTATTTGGCAACCAGTTATTGGTAAAAAGAACACATGAAATATCCATAAAAATGATCAAGCTAATTTATTCTAACAGCGATGATCATTTTTATGGATATACTATGTGACCGAATCGAAATATAAAAGAACACATGAAAAAACTTCTGAACTTCCTTTGTTTTCTATTGATTGGTCTGGGTTCATTTGCACAGGAGCCCGATGCGGCACAACTCCACGAAACAGCCAAACAGTTTATGCGTGGCGGCGATTGGACCAATGCTGTACTTGTATTAAACAAGGCTTTGCAAAAAGATCCGCAAAATATCTCCATTCAAAAAGATCTTGCACTTACCTACTATTATCAACGTGACTTTGCAAAAGCAAGAGAAACTGTAAAACCTTTGGTGGAACGTGAAGATGCTGATGTACCCACTTACCAGATAGCCGGTAATATTTACAAAGCATTGGCCGAGCGGAAAGATGCGGAGAAAATGTACAAGAAGGCGTTGAAGAAATATCCCAACAGCGGTCCGTTGTATGCGGAGTATGGTGAATTGTTATGGATGATGAATGAAAACTTCACCAGCATTGAACAATGGGAACAAGGTATTAAAACCGATCCCGGTTATGCAGGTAACTATTATTTTGCTGCACGTTATTACTATTTCACTACAGATAAAGTGTGGGCATTGCTGTATGGTGAAATATTTGTGAACATGGAAAGTTACACCAGCCGTACAGCCGAAGTGAAAAATCTTTTGCTTGACAGCTATAAAAAATTCTTTGTTATCGATCCTAAAGCAAAACCAACCAAACCGGAAAATGAATTTACAAAAGCATTCACGGCTGTAATGAACAATAACAGCAGCGTTATCAACAGCGGTATTACTACAGAATCGCTAACCATGCTGCGTACACGTTTCCTGCTCGACTGGAATAAAGATTATGCAGCAAAGTTTCCGTTCCGTTTATTCGATCATCAGAAGCAACTGTTACAGGAAGGAATGTTTGATGCTTACAACCAATGGATATTTGAAGCAGCAGGAGATCTTGCCAAATACGAAAGCTGGACAAAACTCAATACCGAACAATACAACGAGTTTACACGCTTCCAGAAATCAAAATTATTTAAAGTGCCTGCAGGGCAATATTATAAAAGCACAAATTAACTGAATTATAAAAGCACAAATTAACTGATGAAAATCCTCCACACTACGGAGGATTTTTTACGAAGGGTTGGCAACCTTCTTCCTGCAAGAAAAGGAAGTGAATGACTTAAAAAGCAGGCAACCCTGATCTCCATTTTTGACCATTGCTTAATTCTGCTTAACTTACTTCAACCTAAAACAGGTTTGGCCTGTTTGTATTTCGTACACTTAATTGCATGCTATATGAACCCCACAAGATTATTTGATTGTATTGATGTACAGTTAGCACGATTTCCGCAGGAAGCCATGTTTGCAGCCAAAGAAGAAGGTGGTATCTGGCGCAAATACAGTACGGCCGAAGTGAAAGAATTGGTTGACAGACTTGCAGCAGGGTTACTCCACCTTGGTATTTCCGGAAATGATATGAGTGTGGAGAAGCGTGATAAGATCGCTCTCATCAGTAATAACCGGCCAGAGTGGATGTTGCTTGATCTGGCTGTGCAAAAAACAGGTGCTGTGCTGGTGCCTGTCTATCCAACCTTAGCTGCAAATGAACTTGAATTTGTGTTGAACGATGCAGAAGTGAAACTTGTGTTTGTGAGTGATAAAGAACTTTTTCAGAAAGTGCAGAGCGTTCGTGATAAAGTGCCCAGCATTAAAGCCGTTTTTACCTTCGATTATATCCAGCCCTCACTGCATTGGAAGGAGATCATGAGTAAGGCAGGAGAAGACGATCTTAAAAAACTTGCGATTGCTGCAAACAGTATCCGTTATGAAGATTTGGCGACCATCATTTACACATCGGGCACCACCGGTACACCAAAAGGTGTAATGCTGAGTCATAAAAATATTCTGAGTAATGTTATATCAAGCACAGAAGTATTTACTGAGTTTTGTGAAGCGGGCGACAGAGCGTTAAGTTTTCTTCCGCTCAATCATATTTTCGAACGCATGGTTACCTACATCTATCTCTTCAATGGAGTGTCAGTATGGTATGCAGAAAGTTTAGATAAGATAGGAGATAATTTGAAAGAAGTGCAACCGGCTTTGTTTACAACAGTTCCGAGATTATTGGAGAAAGTGTACGAACGCATCATGGGTCGTGGACAGGAATTAACCGGTCTCAAGAAAAAATTATTCTTCTGGGCTGTTGATGTGGGCAGCAGGTTTGAAGTGGGAAAAAACCAGGGATTCCTATACAACCTGCAGTTAGCTATTGCCAATAAACTCATCTTTAAAAAATGGCGTGAAGGTTTGGGCGGAAAAGTAAAAGCCATTGTAACAGGTGCTGCTGCCTGCCAGGTTCGCTTGCTGCGTGTGTTCACTGCCGGTAAAATGAATATCCTTGAAGGTTATGGTTTAACTGAAACATCTCCAGTTATTGCAGTGAACCGTTACAATGAATCAGGAAGACGGTTTGGAACAGTGGGCCCGGTTATAAAAGGAGTAGAAGTAAGACTGGAAGAAGATGGTGAGATCTGTTGCAAAGGCGATAATGTGATGATGGGTTATTACAAACGTCCGGATCTGACAGCTGAAGTAATTGATAAAGATGGTTATTTCCATACGGGTGATATTGGTGTAATGCAGGAAGGGAAATTTTTAAAGATCACCGACCGTAAAAAAGAAATCTTTAAAACAAGTGGTGGTAAATATGTGGCACCACAGCCTATTGAAAATAAGATGAAGGAAAGCAAGTTTATTGAGCAGATGATTGTTGTTGGTCCTGAACGGAAATTTGCAGGTGCTTTAATTGTTCCTTCGTTTGAAAATTTAAAAGTATGGGCTACACAAAACAATATCAGTTTTGGAACGGTGCATGATCTTATCCGCAACCCGGCCGTGCTGGAAATGTACAAGAACATTGTGGAAGAATATAACCGTGACTTTAACCACGTAGAGCAAATTAAAAAATTTGAACTCTGCGCCAATGAATAGACGGTTGATGGTGGTGAACTTACGCCTACATTAAAGTTGAAACGTAAAGTGATTATGGAGAAGTATCGGGATGCGATTGAGAGGATTTATTTGTAAGAAGTTTATTTGCAATTTTTTTAAATGCAACGTGGCGGCTCTGTATATATCATGACAAATTCAATCCGCAGCACATTGTATGTTGGTGTTACTTCAGATTTGCGAAATCGTGTGATTCAGCACAAGGAACATTTTTACAAAGAAAGTTTTACTGACCAGTATAATTGTACGCTTTGCGTTTACTATGAACATTTTGGTCGTATAGAAGAAGCTATTGCAAGAGTGCGACGCAACCACATTCTCATAGTAGCACCACCGCCTGTCACCAAAATTGCATTCATTTTTTCCCGTCGCTGCAAATCTTTTATCTTCGCAGCATGCTTCCAAAATACAAACGCATTCTCCTTAAACTTTCCGGTGAGTCATTAATGGGCGATAAAAATTTCGGAATGGATTCAACAGTGATTTCCCAATATGCCCAGAGTATCAAATCAATTATCGAACTGGGTGTGCAGGTGGCCATTGTTATTGGCGGCGGAAATATTTACAGGGGAATGAACGAAGCTGAAACAGGTATTGAACGTGCCCATGGCGATTATATGGGCATGTTGGCAACGGTGATCAACGGCATGGCGTTGCAGGCTGGTTTGGAAAAAGCCGGCGTGTACACCCGGTTGCAAAGTGCCATTAAAATGGAGCAGATTGCTGAACCATATATCCGCAGGCGTGCAATCCGTCATTTAGAAAAAGGCCGTGTGGTGATCTTTGGCGCAGGTACAGGTAATCCATATTTTACAACTGATACTGCTGGCTCTCTCCGTGCAATTGAAATAAATGCCGATGTAATTCTGAAAGGCACAAGGGTTGATGGCATTTACACAGCCGATCCGGAAAAAGATCCGACTGCTACAAAATTTGAACACATCACATTCCAGGAATGCCTGAGCAAAAACCTGCGGGTGATGGATATGACAGCCTTCACACTCTGCATGGAAAACAATCTTCCCATTATTGTGTTTGATATGAACAAGCCAAACAACCTGAAGCGTGTTGTTACCGGCGAAAATGTTGGAACTATTGTAAGTAAAGCCTGACGGTTTTCACAACAGGAAAGGTTTTGGGGATAAAATTATGCAACGGGCAGTAGCTCCCTTCTCTTAATGCTGTTAACTTTCCTGTGTAATAATTTCCCTGCTGTACCTAAAACAACTACACATGCCTTTTTCGCTACTTGCTATCCAGATTTCTGTTTTTGAAATTGTGATGTTCCAGATCGGAGCCTTAGTCCTTGGTTTTGTGATTCACTATTTCTGGAACATACGCCACGGCAGTCAGTTCGACCAGGATATTGATGTAGAGAAATTTGAAAAGGAAGCACACAACTGGCGCATGAAATATTACAATGTGCTGGAGCAACAGAAAGAATCGGGTGAACATCTCAGTAAAGATCTGTTGCAGGCAAGAGAGAATGAACAACTATTGGTTGATGAGATAGAAGAGCTGAAAGAATTAATAAAGGAATTAAAACAACGTCCTCCGCAACAGGTAATCGTTGAATCTTCCACTTCTGCTATGGCTGCTGATGTAAGTCCGGCAGAGTATCTTGCTCAACTCAAATCGGCACAGGATCATTTACTGCAACACAATCAAAATATTTCAAAGCTGCTGAACCAGGTCGATCTGCTGGAGAAGGTAGAGCAGAAACACCAGGACACGTTACAGCAAAATCAATACCTCACCGAGCAATTACAATTATTACGCCGCTCATTGACGGAGAAAGAAGGCGAGCTGAATAACATCCGCCAGCAAACGGTGCTTACACAGGAAATGAAGAACCGTTTGGAAACAGCTTACGATGAGTTCAATGAAATTCAATCGAAGCTGATGAAAGTGGAGCAACAGTTATCATCGCCACAAACACATTCGTTACAT
>JAKFDY010000458.1:0-2529 GCA_036675885.1 Lacibacter sp.
AAACAATTTACAATATGGCATAAACAATGCGCAAATCAATAGAGGCAGCCTTCAGATCAATACCTCAACTGCCTTTCAAAAAACAGGTGTATTTGTCGAAAACGAAGATTTGCGTCCCAGTGATAATAAAGGCGTTTTAAAAATAGGCGTGTCGCAAGCTATTGCATGGCCGGGTTTATACAAGGCGCAAAAAAATCTGTTCAGCGAGCAGTTAAAGTATTACCAGGTAAATACGGCTGCTATTGATGTTGACATAAGGCGGGCAGTAAGAACAGTGTATTACGAGCTTTGGTATTTGCAGGATAAGCAGCAGTTATACTACCGGTTAGATAGTATTTATAAATCACTGAATGATGCTGCGATTTTAAAAGTAAGAACTGGTGACAGTCCTGGTTTAGATAGCATTGCTGCCAATGTGCGGATGCGAGAATTAGAAGCGCTGTTAAATCAAATAGGCAATGACATACAGATTCAACAACAATCACTATTGCAACTTGTAAATACAAACGAACAAATGTTGCCTTTGCAAGCTCCCTTAGAAAAGCTGCCGCTCCCTTATGAAATATCCGATAGTGTTCACCCGGTGCTCACATTGCAAGCTCAAAATATCAATATTGCGAATGCTAATGTTGCGGTAATCAAAAACGAAAACAAGCCGGAATTTTCAGGCCGGTTCTTTAGCCAGCGTTTGTATGGAGTAAACGACCCCTTCACGGGATTTTCAGTTACAGCCGCTTTCCCATTATTTGGCGCCGGTGCCTATCGTAATAAAGTAAAAGCAGCACAGGCCGAAGCGGAAGTTCAACGAAAACAATATGAATACGGAAGGCAGGTGTTTACAACACAACAGTTGCAGGTACTTCAGGAAGTACAAAAGAACAACCGCCTGTTAGCCTTCTATGAAACATCCGGGCTAAGGCAATCGGAAGAAATCATCAGGGCTTCATCATTAGCTTATCGTGGAGGAGAGATAAGTTTTGCGGATTTAGCACAATACCTTACACAAGCCATAGACATTAGAAGAAACTACTTGGAAGTGCTTAATGCTTATAACCAGTCGGTAGTTCAATACAATTATTACATCAATCAATAAAGAAATAAATAGAAATAAGATGAAAAAGCATATAATAATTCTCTTAACCTTTTTTGCAGTTGGTGCAACCATAGTTTCTTGCGGAGATAAAGCAACTGCTGAACCTGAAGCAAAGGAAGAAGCAGGGCACGAAGAAGAAGAAGAACACGAGAACACAAACACCACTACCCTTACCGATGAACAGATGAAAAGTATCGGTATTGAATTAGGTACCATAGTAGAAAAGCAACTTACGGCTTCGCTCAAAACAAACGGAGTGCTTAAAGTGCCTAATCAAAACAAGGCAAGCGTTAGTTCCGTTTACAGTGGTGTAATAAAATCTTTGCTTGTTCAGCCGGGCAACTACGTTAGAAAAGGTCAAACCATTGCTACTATCTCTAACCCCGAGTTTGTACAAGTGCAAAGTGAGTACCTGAATGTAAATGCAAGAATTGGTTTAGCCGAATTGGAAGTAAACCGCCAAAAAGACCTGAACGCCGGTAATGCAGGCGCCTTAAAAAATTTGCAGGCGGCAGAAACTGAATTAAGAACCCTTCGCACAGCAAAATCAACATTGGCACAGCAAATACAGCTAATGGGCATTAGCCCTTCACGGCTTTCTAATGGCAAATTGATTTCCGTGTTGTCTATTACAAGTCCTATCAGCGGCATAGTGAGCGATGTAAAAGCGGAAATGGGAAGTTTTGTTGATGCCAGTTCTCCCGTAGCAGAAATAGTTGATAACAGCCAGTTGCATCTTGATTTGTTTGTGTATGAAAAAGATTTGCCTAAACTACAGAACAACCAGTTAATACATTTCACTTTAACCAACAATCCCGGTAAAGAATATGATGCGCAGATATATTCATTGGGTTCGTCGTTTGAAGGCGAAAGTAAATCTGTTACTGTACATGCAAGAGTGCAGGGAGATAAAACTGGTTTGATTGATGGCATGACGATAACGGCAGCTATCAGTTTAAAGCAATCAAATGTTCCCGCCGTGCCAACCGACGCTATTGTAAACATAGCTGGACAGGATTTTATTTTTATGGTGACTGAGGAACATGCAGAAGATGAACATGAAAAAGGAGGAGACAGTTTAAAACATGATGAGAAAGAACAGCCCGGACATGAAGAAGAAAAAGGATTGACCTTTGAAAAAATACCCGTAGCAAAGGGTACAAGCGATGTGGGTTTTACAGAAATAACCTTATTGAAAGAAATACCGAAAAACGCAAAGATTGTAGTGAAAGGTGCCTTTTTTGTATTGGCAAAGATGACCAATTCGGGAGAGGGTGAACATGGGCATTAATAAAACATTTTTTGTACTAATCATCCCGTCATAATTTTTTTTGTTGTTTTTATTCACTCTTAAAATAAAACCAAATGGAACATCAACATCAACAAACCGGGCATCACCATTCAGGACACAAACACGAATCTTTAATTCAAACGCT
>JAKFDY010000459.1:0-11721 GCA_036675885.1 Lacibacter sp.
GATATTTTCAATACCGTAAAAGAAAGTGGCGATCATGGATCGTTTAATTCGTGGGGCCGTGACCGTTACTGGCATCCCAATAAAACAATATTGGACTCCATTGTAGAAACCAACTACGGCCTTACAATGCTGGATGTAGTGAAACCCATTACCATTCGTAATAACCGTATGCGTTGCGACCACGGCTGGGATATTGATCTGGATGATGGCTCAAGCAATTATTATATCTATAACAACCTTTGTTTGAATGGCGGAATAAAACTGCGTGAAGGTGTAAATCGTGTTGTTGAAAACAATATCATGATCAATAATACCTTTCATCAACATGTGTGGTTTAAAAACAGCAATGATGTTTTTAAACGCAATATTGTTTTAGCCGGATACTTGCCTATTCATATAAGTGTTTGGAGTAAAGAAACAGATTATAATGTGTTCCCAGATTCGGCTTCGCTTAAAGATGCACAAAGCAGGGGAACAGATGCACATTCAGTTTACGGCGACTTGTTTTTTGTAAATCCACAAAAGGGAGATTTTCGTTTGAAAGAAGCTGCAATAGCTTTTTCTGTTGGGTTTAAAAATTTTGCAATGGACAGCTTTGGTGTTGTTTCACCCCAATTGAAAGGTTTAGCCAAAAAAGTGGCCATACCTTCCATTGTTACTCTTGGTAAAATGGGGGATAACGAAATCGTTGAATTTATGGGAGCCAAAGTAAAAAAACTTACCACGCAAGGCGAACGTTCTGCAACCGGAATGGATAGTGAAAGAGGAGTATTAGTTGTTGAAGTAAAAGCCGGAACGGAAGCATCTGCGTTTTTGCAGGTCAATGATGTGATTTTGTCGTTCAATAATAAACCCGTCAATAATCTGCGTGATTTGCTGGATGCAAGAATGTCCGTTATTGGCACTAATACAGAAGTTGTTGTTTTCCGTAATCAGAAAGAGATGAAAACAAGAATTGAATTGAAGAGTAAAAACTGAAAATGTTATTGTACTTAAGTGGAATTGGTGATTGAGGGTAAAGCAACCGGCGGCCTGATTTTTTTTATAACGAAAGAGCATTCTCAGGCATTCATACAAACAATGGGGAGATACAGCACAAACGGCACCAAATGGAATAAAATTGAGTATTCATTAGATATCTCCGGATTTCACCATAATGCTTTTGGAGGCTTTTTAGCTGTACGCACCGGACTTTGCTCGATGGGTGAAGGAACAGTAACGTTTAAGAATTTTAAATATAACCCAATTAAATAAACGTTGCGTGGGTGATATGGAACTCCTGCATTTATAGATTTATTTCTTGATAAAGAATATAGTAAAATAAGAAAAGCCACCCGAAGGCGGCTTTTAAAGCTGTGGAGAATACCGGATTCGAACCGGTGGCCTCTTGCATGCCATGCAAGCGCTCTAGCCAACTGAGCTAATCCCCCTGATGGGTTGCAAATATATAGGATTTTATCAAACGGCCATTTTTGCGCATTTGTCTTTGTTTCATTTGTAATTGCTGTAATACACTTCATTTTTAATGCAGCAGTAAATAGAATATCGCCAGTATAAGCATTGCAACAGTACCTGTAATAAATGTGCCAAGACTCAGTAGTTTGTATCCTGTTTTTACATTCATGCCGGTGAATTGTGTAACCACCCAGAAAAAACTATCATTCACGTGTGAAATAACCATCGAACCGGCTCCAACTGCAATTACAATCATTGCCTTATCCCATTCACTTGTAAAACCCAGGGAAATCATAAGTGGAGCCAACACTGAAGCTGCAGTTATCATTGCAACCGTTGAGGAGCCCTGTGCAGTTTTCAGTACTGCCGATAATAAAAAAGGGAGAAATAATCCGAGCGAGGAATGGGCAAGTGCTTGTCCTAATTCGCCTGCTGCATCGGCCTGCTGCAACACTTTTCCAAATACACCACCAGCAGCTGTAATGAATAGAATTGACGCTGCACTTTCTAATGCTTTGCCTGTCCATCCATCTGTAGCAAACATTTTTTTATCAATACGTTCGGGTAAGAATAAACAGCAGGCAAAGCCAATCAGCAGGGCTATAAATGGTTCACCCGCAAACAGAAAAAAGCTTTTCAAAATTGATTGCCAGCCATCATCGTTTAAGTAAATACTTATTGATTTCAACAGAATAAGAAGGATAGGAGTAAGCACAGGTAATGCCGATTTGAATGTTGATGGGGGCCTGCTGATATTTTCTTCAACCTCTTTTTCGTCTGTTTCAATATTTGGTTTAATCGCTATTTTTCCCGCAAAGAGAATGCCTGCAATTGTAGCCACGGCTGCTACAGCCAAACCAAGCAGTAACACTTTTGTAAGATCTGCACCCAGAATGCCTGCCGCAGCAACGGGCCCCGGTGTAGGAGGTGCAAGCGTATGCGTTGCCAGTAAACCAAGTGCCAAGGCAATAGAAGTGGCTGCTATACTTACACCTGCTTTGCGGCTTAGTGTTTTATTAAGTGCTGAAAGAAGAATAAAACCACTATCACAAAAAACAGGAATAGATATGAAGTATCCAATGATGCCCATGGCTGTAATAATTCTCTTTTGGCCGATCAATGAAAGAATTGCTTTTGCAAGCACCATTGCTGCGCCGGTATGTTCAAGAAAACTGCCAATGAGTACGCCAAGAATAATCACCAACCCGATCTTACCAAGCGTGTCGCCAAATCCGGTTTGAATGGCCGATAATAATGCATCGGTTTTCATACCCATCAACAAACCTGTTGCAATACTTACCAGCAGCAATGCCAGGAAAGGATGTAGTTTCAGTTTTGTAATAAGCAACACCAGTACAATTATGGCCAGCAGCAATACCGCTATGATCATGAAATTGGTTTGTGTTTTAAAGATAAGACTGTTGCCAGAAAACCTGGAGCATTCACTTAGAAGCCGTTTTGCGCTTATCTTGCGCTAACGATTGTTTTAATAAAACTAAACTGTATGGATATCCAGTTCAATAAGAATGATGACGTAATGAAATTATCGCTCACCGAAATGCGGAAACGTCTGCAAAAGATCTATGAAGGTGGAGGTAAAAAATCAATAGAAAAACAACGGGAGCGAAATAAACTCACGGCACGTGAACGCATCAACTATTTAAAGGATGCAGATAAACCATTCGTTGAGATCGGCGCATTTGCAGGATATGAAATGTATGCAGAGCAAGGTGGTTGTCCCGCAGGTGGCACTGTTGCCGGTATTGGTTATGTAAGCGGACGTCAATGTGTGATCGTTGCAAATGATCAAACAGTAAAAGCGGGTGCTTGGTTTCCCATCAGTGCTAAAAAGAATCTGCGCATGCAGGAGATAGCAATGGAGAATCGATTGCCGGTGATTTATTTGGTTGATAGTGCAGGTGTATTTCTTCCTATGCAGGATGAAATTTTTCCGGATAAGGAGCATTTTGGCCGCATCTTCCGCAATAATGCAAGGATGAGTGCAATGGGCATTACACAAATTGCTGCTGTGATGGGTGCATGTGTGGCAGGCGGAGCTTACCTGCCCATCATGAGCGATGAAACATTGATGGTAGAAGGCAATGGTTCTATCTTTTTAGCCGGGCCATATTTAGTGAAAGCTGCTATTGGGGAAGATATTGATGCTGAAACATTAGGTGGCGCCGTTACGCATACTGAAATCTCAGGCATTGCCGATTATAAATTCAAGACCGAAGAGGAATGCTTAGATGAAGTAAAGAAGCTGATGAGCAAACTTGGTGAAAAAAAGAAAGCAGGGTTTGATCGTGTAGCTGCAAAAATGCCATTGAAAAATCCACAGGAGTTGTATGGATTATTTCCCCATGATGGAAAGCCATATGATATGCTTGAAATAATAGAGCGTATTGTAGATGACAGCGACTTTGATCAATTTAAACAGGATTATGGTAAAACAATTCTCTGCGGTTATGCACGCATTGATGGTTGGGCCGTTGGTATTGTGGCTAATCAACGAACCATTGTAAAGAACAAGAAAAATGAAATGCAGTTAGGTGGGGTGATCTATAATGACAGCGCCGATAAAGCAGCACGTTTTATTCTTAATTGTAATCAAAAGAAAATTCCGTTGGTGTTTCTGCAGGATGTGACTGGGTTTATGGTGGGGAGCAGAAGCGAACACAGCGGTATTATTAAAGACGGTGCCAAGATGGTGAATGCAGTTTCTAACAGTGTGGTGCCGAAGATCACCATCGTAATTGGTAATTCATATGGCGCAGGTAACTATGCCATGTGTGGTAAGGCTTACGATCCACGTTTTATTTATGCGTGGCCCACAGCAAAGATTGCAGTTATGGGTGGCGATCAGGCAGCAAAAACATTGTTGCAGATACAGGTGGCTGCTATGAAAGCGAAAGGGAAAGAGGTAAGTGCAGAAGAAGAAAAGAAATTACTGGATGAAATAAAAGGAAGGTATGAAACACAAACAACGCCTTACTATGCAGCTGCACGGTTATGGGTAGACGAAATTATTGATCCGCTTGAAACACGCAGAGTGATCAGCGAAGGGATTCATGCAGCCAATCATAATCCTGATATGGATGAATTGAAAGTGGGGGTGTTTCAGGTGTAGATTAATTTATTTCCCATAAAAAAAAACTGTATGAAAATTAACCATTTAATTTTTTGTTTTTCTTTAATGATAGCAGGATGCTACGGCCCCCCACGAGATAAAGTACTCATCAGCGATACCTATATAAATAAAGAAGAAAAGAATTATAAATCCTTACTTCTGGTATATGCGGGTACAGCTGTTGACAGAATCATGCTCGATAATCTTAGTGACGAACTGACAAGTAAGCTTGAGAAAAAAGGAGTCGTCGTTTTTAGGGAGTTTCTGTCCGACGAAAAAAGCAGAACCGGTAAGTATGTTGCCGGCTTGGCAAACGAACGAAAGGTTGATGCGGTATTGGAGATTATACCATTAGACGGAGCAAAGATTGGCGAATATTACCGTTTACATCCTGGCTTTGAAACAAGGAAGGCAAAAGCAAATCAGCGATATTCACTTTTATTGTATGATTTAGCAAGCCAGGATAAACCTGTATGGGGAAGCCGACTAAATGTTTACATTACAATTGATAGAAGTAATCCCTACTCGAATATCGCAAATAAAATTATTGATCGCTTGCAGCAGAACGCTATTTGGAGAGATCAGATGATATCAAAATAAAAGCCCCGATTCGGGGCCTTCCGTATTTTCTTTTTTAAGTTTTCTATTTATCGCATCTCGACTTCGCTCGATGCTCACAACCATATCCTTCGATTTCGCTCAGGATATTAATGCGCCGTTTTCAATTCTTTCGTTGTTAACAATGCATAACCACCAAAGAACATGGTGCAGAATACAGCCGTTGCATAAAGGCTGCCGGTGTAAAATGGAATACCATCAGTTAATGTAAGCATCAAACCTTCCATTGTTTTTGGATGATGATAACCACCACCACCAATCCACACCAAAAAATTACTTACGAAGAAATAGACAGTAGGTCCGGCCAAAGCTCCTAAGCCAATTTGCCATACTTTCTTTTGGTTAATGAAGAAACCAATTACAGTCAAACCTGCGAATAAAATATAGTTAGTAAGCTGTCCGCCATAAAAACCTTTGATGGAAGAAAGGCCTGCATTGTACAAAACCTGGTACAACGCATCGCTGATGAACATGCTCAGGATTGGCAATGCAAATGCATATTTCTTATCCTTTATCACAGAACCTGCAAACAGGGCGATTGCAATCTGCGGTGCAAAACCCAGCGGACGGTTGGGTAGAATGCGGTAAAGAGCTGCTACAACAACCAGCGTTAAAAGAGTAAACACAAATGTTTTGTTCAATTTCATAAATCCTGTATTGAACAACAAAAGTAGCTAAAAACAACTCCCGATCGTTCATTTTTTCTGCTGCTTTGCCTGGTATGTGGATAAGGTTAATAGTTTATTTTAGTGTTATGGCAAAGCACCTTGAAACGGGCAGGCAAGGAGAGGAGCTGGCAGCTGAATGGCTGCTGGCACAGGGGTTTACGATCCTTCACCGTAACTGGAAGTATTCTTATTTTGAGTTGGATGTAGTTGCTGCAAAAGATAATATCCTTCACTTTATTGAAGTAAAGACAAGAACAACTGACACATTCGGCCACCCGGAAGAAGGCGTTACAACTAAAAAGCTTGAACGGCTGATGAATGCAGGCGAAGAATTCCTGCATCAATATCCTGAATGGAAACGTATTCAGTACGATATTCTGAGCATACGATTGCACAAGTATAAAGCAACGGAGTATTTCTTTTTGGAAGATGTTAGTTGAGAAAGGAACAAGGCTCAGGGAAAACAAAAGGCACAAGGTTTATAACTTGAACCTTGTGCCTTGATCCTTGTTTTTTCTTCCTAGTATTTTGGACTAACTCCTGTATAATTATAAGGAGTAATAGCACTTAACTCTTTTTTCACATCTGCACTTACTTTTAGCCCTTTAATAAACGCCTGCATCGATTTTTGTGTAATGGTCGCATTACCTCTTGTGAGTTCTTTCAATGCTTCGTAAGGATTAGGATAGTTCTCTCTCCTTAAAATAGTTTGAATGGCTTCTGCAACTACAGCCCAGTTATTTTCAAGATCCTGTTTGATCTTGTCTTCATTCAACAAAAGTTTATTCAACCCTTTGTCAATTGATTTTAATGAAAGAATAGAATGGGCAAACGGAACACCAAGGTTGCGTAACACCGTTGAATCAGTAAGATCACGTTGTAATCTTGAAACCGGAAGTTTGGCTGACAAATGTTCGAACAAAGCGTTGGCGATGCCAAGATTGCCTTCGGCATTTTCAAAATCGATGGGGTTTACTTTATGTGGCATAGCGCTGCTGCCTACTTCGCCTTTTTTGATCTTTTGTTTGAAATAATCCATCGATACATAGGTCCAGATATCACGGCAAAGATCAATGAGAATTGTGTTGATGCGTTTAATGTTGTCCATTTGCGCAGCAAGATTATCGTAATGCTCAATTTGCGTAGTGTATTGTTGGCGTTGCAAACCAAGCTTTGTTTCAACAAATTCGTTACCGAATTTCACCCAGTCTTTTTTAGGAAAGGCAACAAAGTGCGCATTGAAATTACCTGTTGCGCCACCAAACTTTGCTGATGTTGGTAAAGCTGATAATTGTTGCAACTGATTTTCGAGCCGCTCAACAAACACCATGATCTCTTTGCCAAGTTTGGTAGGAGATGCAGCTTGTCCATGTGTGCGTGCAAGCAAAGGAATATTCTTCCAGTCTTTTGCAAAGCCTTTCAACTTTAGTATTAATGTTGAAATAGATGGCAACAGCTCATTTTCCAATGCTTCTTTCCATGATAATGGAATAGACGTATTGTTGATGTCTTGTGAAGTAAGACCAAAATGGATCCACTCTTTAAGATCGTTTAAATTGAGTGCTTCCAGTTCACGTTTCAGAAAATATTCAACAGCTTTTACATCGTGGTTGGTAATGCTTTCAAGATTTTTGATCTCTTGCGCCTGTGCCACTGTAAAATTAGTAACAACATCTTTCAATGACTGTTGCTGTTTTGCGGTGAGTTTAAAGAATTTCTTTTCGGAAAGAAACAAGAAATATTCAATCTCTACCAGCACACGGTAACGGATAAGTGCAAATTCGGAGAAATAAGCATCGAGTTGATGCAATTGATTACGATAGCGTCCGTCAACCGGAGAAATAGCTGTGAGATTTTGAAGTTCCATGAAGAAATAAGTTTTTCGGTTGAATGTTTAACGTTTAAAGTTGCTGATGTATAATGAAACGGCCATTTTCAAAACAACCTTAAACTTTAAACCTTAAACGTTGTACCTGCCTTTAATTTGTGTTTCTTTGCAGCGCAAAAGTAAATGAATTGAAGAATACCGACGTAACAAAACCCCTTTTATAGGTTTTATTAGTCGGCATTATGCTGCAAATTTATTTAAAGGGAATTATGAGCGAAAAGCATAAGATAAAAGTTGGTGCAGTCAGTTATTTAAACACAAAACCCATGATGTTTGGCATGCAGAACGAAGCGTTTCTACGGGACCATGAACTGGTGCCCGATTATCCGTCGAGAGTGGCGGATATGCTGAAATCGGGAGAGGTGGATGTGGCGCTGGTGCCGGTGGCACTGTTGCATGAGTTGCCCGAATATCATATTGTAAGTGACTACTGTATAGCTTCTGACTTTGAAGTGGCTTCTGTTTGTTTGTTCAGCGAAGTGCCGGTAAACGAACTAACCACTGTTTATCTCGATTACCAAAGCCGCACTTCGGTGGCATTGGCCAAATTGCTGATGAAAGAATTTTGGGGTGTTTCACCGCAGCTAATTGATGCTACGGATGAAAGTTATCGTACAAAAATTGAAGGTACTACAGGTGCTGTTGTTATTGGAGACAGAGCCTTGGAACAACGCCGCCTTTCAACTTATATATACGATTTGGCGACCGATTGGCGTGCAATGACGGACCTGCCGTTTGTGTTTGCTGTGTGGGTGAGTTTAAAACCAATGAGTAAAGAATGGATCGATCGTTTTAATGCGGCCAATGCGGTTGGTTTTACAATGATCGATGAAATTGCTGAACAGCAGAAGTATCCGGTGTACGATCTGCGTAAATATTATACACATAATATTAGTTATTTACTGGACGATGAAAAACGGAAGGGAATGCAAAAGTTCCTGGCGTTTTTAAATGCGTAATGTTTTATTTTTAAGTATGCCTGTTAACCGGATGCATTACATTCTCCGCTGTTGTTTCGTATTCCTGTTTGTTTGTTTAACAGGGTTCCTGTATGCGCAGGAGTTACGCTATTCATTTAAAAATTACACGCCTTCTGATGGGCTGCCCAGCTCGGAAACTTACCAGGTATTGCGTGATGCCTCTAATTACATGTGGTTTGCTACCGATCATGGTGTGTGCAGGTATAATGGTTATGAATTTGAAAAATTCAATTTGCCCGATAACTCTGTTATGGGTTTGTATGAAGATGGGAAGAAAAGAGTATGGGCATTCACTTTTTCCGGACGCTTGTTTTATTACCAAAACGGAAAGTTCCATGATTATAAATGGAACAACAAATTAGCTAGTGCAATAAAGCCAGGTATTATTCATTCAATTTATATAGATAGCAGTGATCAGTTGTATTTGATGTCTTGGGGGCCTTATTATATAACAATAAACGACCAAGGTATTTTAAAAGAACAAAATGAAATGATGGCCAGCGCAATACTGGATGCGTTCGAGACAAAAAGGCCTGATTTTTTTGTGGGTATCCTTGCTTACCCGGAAAGGTTTCTTAAAGGCGGACTTCCTTCCAATGATAGTACGGTACTCAAGATCAGTTATGAAGATAAACATCTATCGGTAACTATTCCATATCTTATACAGCATGAGCGGTGCCGTTTAAAATATCTTTCTGATGGCAGGTTTATCTTATATACGAAGGATTGTTATGTTATTATAAGGTCATCAACGGACTATACTTTGGTAAAAACGCCTTACACGGTTGATGATGTGGAAGAAGTTAATGGAAATATTTTTCTTGCAACAGGGCAAGGCTTGCAGGTATTAAACAGCAGAGGGAGATGATAGAGAAATATCTTCATGGAATATATATCAGCTCAATTGAAAAGGATTATGAAGGAGGGGTATGGTTTACCACCCTTACTAATGGAGTTTATTACTTAAATCATTTCAAGATCAGGCACCTTGCTCACGAGGGGGAAATCATTAATAAACGGATCAATGTATTGTATCAATTAAGTGATTCCTCCATACTAGCAGGTGTTCGTGGAAATGAAATGCTAAAATTTAAAGCAGGTTCAGTATTTGAAAATGTAAAAACCAGGTTAAGAGACATTGTCGCTTTTTATGAGATCCGTCCGTCCTTTATTTTGGTTGGTGGCTCTATTGGTTGGTTTAAAGCAAAACTATGGGAGCAGGATATTTCAAAGAAATTTGGTAACGTCACTTATTTTCAGATCCCGAATGGTTCGAACTTTATTATTAAGGACAGTACGCTTTACAGTGGTCTTGCTGTGCAAATGTATGAATATAGAGTAGGTAGTTATAAGCGACCATATGGAGGTGGAAAAGGGAGCTTCAGAACATCGAAACTGTTTTTACAACATGATGGAACTATACTTGTAGGGAACCATCTTGGTCTTTGGCGTTATTCCGAAGAGGAAATTACACCCTATGATTCAACAAAAAAACTACTCAATTCCCGCATTACGGATATTGCCTACTATCAAAACAGGTTTTTATGCCTTTCAACAAGAGGAAATGGTATGTTGCTGCTGGTGAATGATCGTATTCATCAAATAAAGAACGCCAATGGATTGGTAAGTGAAAATATCCGAAGAATACATATTGATAAGAATGATATATGGTTAGCAACAAACAATGGTATTTCTATTGTAACAATAAATTCGTTACAGCCGTTTCGCTATTCGGTTAGAAATATTACGGTGCAGGATGGGCTTCTTTCAAGTGAAATAAATTCTATCATTCAGGATGGGGAAAATGTTGTAGTTGCATCAAATAACGGAATATCCTTTATCAATCGGAAAGCCGTTATGTCGAAGCAGGCAACCGCTTTGCCATTTTATGTGAAAGAGATTAAAGTGAATAATGCGTTGGTAAGAGTGGAGGATTTGCTGGAGTTGGGTTTCAGGAAAAGGGGGCTTAATGTTACCTATGAAGCATTGAACTATAGTGCAGCAGGGAAAAATAATTACCGCTACAGGTTGCTTGGCTACGATACTAACTGGATCTATACAAATAACCGTGAGATACAGTTCACCCCCCTGCCTTATGGAAGTTATAAGTTGGAGATACAGGCAAAACGGGAGTATGATCAATGGAATGATGGTTCCGTAAGTGCTATTCAACTATCAATTCTATGCAAACCTCCTTTTTGGTCCACAACCTGGTTTTGGGTTATTGCATTTTCATTATTAATGTTAATAGTGATACTCATATTCAGGAAAAGAATCAGCGAAATCCGGTTACGACAAAAACAGCAGGAGGAGTTGAGGCAGAAAATTAACGATACAGAGCAAATGGCGTTAAAAGCTCAGATGAATCCACATTTCATCTTCAATAGCCTTAATTCAATACAGCAATATGTAATAGACAGCGATGTAAAGGGTGGTAATTTGTTCATTTCAGGGTTTTCAAGATTAATCAGGCAAACGCTTGAATTTTCGTCGAAAGAGCATATTACTCTTGAAGAAGAGATCAGTTATCTCTCTACTTATCTTGATCTTGAAAAAGCAAGGATGGAAAGCAGGTTTGTTTATAACGTACATGTGCAAACGCAACAACCTGTTTCTCACCTTGAGATACCTCCTTTGTTGTTACAGCCTTATGTGGAGAATGCGTTGCGGCATGGTATCCGCTACCTGAAAGAAGAAGATGATGGCCTGATTGTACTGTCATTTATTGAACATGGGGGCTTGCTTGAATGTGTTATTGAAGATAATGGTATAGGAAGGGAGAAGGCAATGGAGTTGAAAGCAGTAAACCCGATCGAGTACCAATCACGTGGCATGTCATTAACTGCGGAGCGTATTGCTTTGCTCAATGAGGGATATGAAAACAAAATTGAAGTTGTAATTGAAGACTTGAAAGATGGTGAAGGGAGAGCTTCGGGAACAAGAATAAGGGTGTTGTTCCCTGTATAATGTGCTTTAAGAAAT
>JAKFDY010000460.1:0-17529 GCA_036675885.1 Lacibacter sp.
ATTGCCTGCATTACCTGTAAAGAGGTAAAGTTTTCGGAGGCAACAAGTTCGATACCGTGGCGCTGATGTTGTAATTCCTGGTTGATGAGATTGAAGATGACTGTGTCCCTTTGCATGAGTGGTTGTACTGTTTATTGATTGAATGCTGCAGAATAAACTGAAAATGCGATGCTGCGTAATGCAGTGGCGTACAAGTCCCGACGATTTTGTCGGGATGCAGACCTAAAGCGTCAGCATGAGTGACACAACAACAGTTGAAAGATGCACGGTTGCCGGCTACCCACCCTGTTTCCTGTTTTAATTTGCGTGGCAAAAATAAGCTTGTAACGGTTGTATATTGTACATACCTGCTACTTTTTATGAACAGAATTTAAAGATGGGCTGTTAACGATTAATTCAAAATGTGCTACTTTAGCCGCTTCGATTTGAGACCAGGCTTACGATAGTTTGCTTTCTCCATTGAGAATAGCAGGCTTACTTGGCAAATGAGACAATAGAAACGAACAAATGAAAGCAATCATTCCGGTGGCAGGTGCAGGTACTAAACTGCGGCCACATACATATACGCAACCCAAAGCGCTCATACCCATTGCCGGCAAAACCGTTTTGAGCATTATTGTGGAGCAATTACAGGACGCCGGCGTAAACGAATTCATTTTTATTACCGGCTATCTTGGAGAAAAGATCCAGGATTATGTAAAAGAAACTTTCCCAACCATCAGCAGCACATTTGTAAACCAAAGCGAAAGGCAGGGGCTTGGTCATGCTATTTTACTCACAAAAGAAGCGGTGCAGAATGATGAAGTGATCATTGTGTTGGGCGATACGATCTGCGAATACAACATTAAAGATGTATTGAATAACAACCGGTCAATGCTGGCTGTGAAGAAAGTGGATGACCCCCGCAATTTTGGAGTGGCAGAAGTTGACGAAGAAGGAAAAATCTTAAAAGTGGTGGAGAAGCCACAGATACCAAAGAGTAACATGGCGCTTGTTGGTATTTACAAGATCAGCAATTCAGCGATGATGTATGATTGCCTGGAAGTGAACATCCGTGAAGGAGTAAAGAACAGGGATGAATACAGTTTAACCGATGCGTTGCAATGTATGATTGAAAAAGGGGAGCCTTTTCAATCGTTCAGGGTATTGAACTGGTTCGATTGCGGGCATAAAGATTCATTGCTTGAGTCGAACGCTACTTTACTGAAGAAATTCGGTACCTCCATTTCACCCGATCATCGTTTTGAGAATGTGATTTTGGTAGAGCCGGTGAGCATTGGTAAAAATTGTGAAGTGCGTAATTCTATTATTGGTCCCAATGTTTCTGTTGGTGATAATACGACCATCAATTATTCCATCATCAAAGAATCGATTATTGGTTCTTATGCCGACTTGTTTGATATTGTGTTGGAAGAAAGCCTAATTGGCAGCGATACAGAAGTGAAAGGTGAAACAAGAAGTTTAAATATTGGTGATAATACAGAGATTGATCTGGGATAAATGCAATTAGCTGATTAGCTAATTATTTTTTTCGCCATTTTGTTGGCTTTGATGCTCTGTGAAAGAGTCCTGCGACAATTACATCATTCCCATGTATTTTATAAATTAATAAGTAAGGGAATTTGCCAAGCGTTATTCTTTTCAGCTTTTTGGTTATGTTGAAGTAGTGTTGAGGAGTAACAGAAAGTTTTTCAATTGCAAGCAAAAACATTCTTGTAAAGTTGTCGGCAAGCGCAGGTGAAACAGATTCGTAATAAAGAAATGCTTCTTCAAAATCATCAAGCACTCTTTCTTCTAACTTTACCTCGTAAAGATTTGATTTTTGCATCCAGTGTTTTTTTGGCTACTTCCCACGGAATAAGTTTTGCTTTGCCGGTTTCGATCTCTTTTATACGCCTGTTTAATTCTTTCCATTGGCTTTTGGTTAGATCATCTTCCGCCAGGTAATCATCTTCCAGATCAAGATCCTCCTGCAAAGCGTAGTATAACTTTACCTTCTCTTTTTTGGGAAGTTTCAGCACATCATCCAGTATCTTCGTTGGCATACACTAAGTTTCTTTAAAATTACTTTTTATTACTGAAACAGGAAAAGCATGACCGTGAATTTTTCCAATCGCATCACAAAACTCTTTAACATCGAAAAGCCCATCATCCAGGCAGGAATGGTGTGGGCCAGCGGCTGGCGTTTAGCCAGTGCCGTAAGCAATGCCGGTGGTTTGGGAATTATTGGCAGTGGCAGCATGTATCCTGATGTATTACGTGAGCATATTCAAAAATGTAAAGCAGCAACAGCAAAACCTTTTGCAGTAAATGTTCCGTTGCTTTATCCCGAAATTGATAAACAGATCGACATCATACTTCAGGAGGATGTGAAAATTGTTTTCACAGGTGCCGGTAATCCAAATACATGGACAGCTATTTTAAAAGAAAAAGGGATTACAGTGGTGCATGTAGTAAGCAGCAGCAAGTTTGCCCAGAAAGCGCAGACTGCAGGTTGCGATGCAGTGGTGGCTGAAGGTTTTGAAGCAGGCGGTCACAACGGGCGTGAAGAAACAACTACTTTGGTACTTGTGCCGGCTGTAAAGAAAGCAGTTGATATTCCTGTTATTGCTGCGGGAGGTATTGCAACGGGAAGACAAATGCTGGCTGCAATGGTGTTGGGTGCTGAGGGCGTACAAATTGGCAGTCGCTATGTGGCAAGTGAAGAAGCAAGCAGTCATCTTAATTTTAAACAAGCTGTAATTAACAGTAATGAGGGCGATACTGCACTTGCTTTAAAATTACTGACGCCGGTTCGGTTATTGAAAAACGAATTTTATAAACAGGTACACGAGGCCGAGCAAAGAGGTGCATCAAAGGAAGAACTTCTTCAGATCCTTGGTCGGGCAAGAGCAAAGAAAGGTATGTTTGAAGGTAACCTGCAGGATGGTGAATTGGAAATAGGGCAGGTGAGTGTCCTGCTCAACGAGATATTACCCGCAGCCATAATTACAGAAAACATCTGGAAGGAATTCAACGAAGCATTGACCAATCCACTCGGCTCATCTTAATCGATCTTTATCCTGTCGGTTTTTTCCTGCAATTCTTTCATCAGTTTCTCCCGAAGTTCAAATTGCTGCTCCATTAATTCCTGTTGCTCTGGTAAGAGCAATTCTTCTTCATGAGGAAAATCAGGGATCTCCGGAACATCGGGGATCATTGGCACAGGACCAAATTCAACCATTGCATCTGCATTTGTGAAATTTGATGACCATGATTGTAAAAGCAAATCCCGCTTAGCCCAAAAAAAGCAGCCAGCAAGGAATAGTATAAGTGCAAATCTTCTGAAGTTGGAGTGATGGTAAGGCATAAGAAATAATTTTAGCTAACTTACGATTAAATTCGTAGATTTGAAATTGAAGGAAGATTTTCAGAACAATTTAACAGGTCTTGTTATCATAAAATTGACAAAAGAAATGTTATAAGTTCTGTAACTTTAAACTCTTATCATCGTAAAACAATTGTTATGAAGAAACTACTTATCGCTTCCGTTCTCATGACAGGCGTTTCAATTAGTGCACAAGCATCTGCAGATAAAGGAAATGAAACCGGCTCTGTACAAGGCGTTGTTATTGATGCCGAAACAAAAAAACCAGTTGCGAACGCTTCGTTTACTGCTTCCATTCGTAAAGCCTCTTTTCAGAAAGAAGTTACAACAGATGCAAACGGAAAATTTAATTTAAACAATGTTCCTGTTGGTGAGCATACCATCATTATAGATAAGGTTGGTTACCGTGCAACCAAGAAGGAAGCAATTCTTGTGAAAGAAGGGTTGCTGTTGAAAATTGAATTTGAAATGATACCGGCAGAAGAAGAAATACATCAACCGTTTATGGCACCCATTACCATTCATTCTTTTTAAGTTTAAATAAAAAAATCCCCCGATGTTTATCGGGGGATTTTTGTGTTCAGTCAGTTCTGATTTTATCAGGCCTTGCGGAAAGCCCATTTGGCCATTTCTTTCAATGTTACTTTCTTTCCATACAACAAGATACCGGTACGATAAATTTTTGCACTGACCCATGTCGTGAATAAAAAGCCAAGTATGAGCGAACCCATTGATATAGCCAGTTGCCACCAGGGAACACCAAACGGTATACGTGCCATCATTACAATAGGTGAAGTGAATGGTATAACACTTCCCCAGAAAGCAAGTGATCCGCCGGGATTTTGTACTGCATTCATCATAATAAAAATGCCGAGGATGATTGGTAAAGTAATGGGCAGCATTAATGATTGGGCTTCCTGTGGATCTTCATTTACAACACTACCCACAGCAGCAAACAATGAAGCATAGAATAAGTAACCAAATAAGAAGAAGAAAATAAAGCAAGGAATAATTAATGCCCAGTTAGCACTTAATACAGTTGTTTTTGCTTCCAGTATTTTTAATGCTATTGTATTATTCTGTGCCATGGATGGCATCGATTCATTCATCTGTTTTGCCTGCTCTAACACTTCGGGAGAAATAAACAAACTGCTGAGCGATGAAAGCACAAAAACAAGTATTATCCAAAGGAATAATTGTGTTAAACCAACTGCGGCAATACCAATGATCTTTCCCAACATCAATTGAAATGGTTTTACACTGCTCACCATCACCTCGGCAATACGGTTTGTTTTTTCTTCCATTACTCCACGCATTACTGCTGCACCATAAATAAACAACACGATATAAATGATAAACCCACTGATATACCCAATTATTATTGCAAGCTTCTTATTGTCTTCTTTTATTTCGGCTCCTTTTACCTGGTAAGAACGATAGTCGAGTGATGATGAACTTTCGCTTTGTTGTTTAATAGAATCAAGAATACTGCGTGTTACACCACGCTCCATCAACATCCTGTTCTCATTTATTTTCTGCAGCTGATTTTTGATTGCTTCATCAGTTGCAAGTCCTAATTGTTTTTCGGTGTACAAACGAACAGAATCAGCTTTTTGAGGAGTTGATGAATAAATGACCAGCAGGCCTTCATAGTCTTTGTCTAAGTAGTTGTTTTTTGTAACAGCATCGGGATAACCAAATGAAACTGCCGAGCCGTCTTTAAAATTATTCTTGTACAGGCCGCTTTGATCATCCACAGCTATTTTATGTTGTTCAGTACTGTTTGCACCAATAAAAGCACCACCAAAGATGAGTGCAAACATCAGCAACGGAAACAGGAATGTAGAGAGCAGGAATGTTTTATTGCGTACTCTTGTAATGTACTCCCGTTTTATAATGATCCAGATCTTATTCATATAATAGTTTTATTAAGCAGTAACGGTTTCAAATTGTCTTGCAGTTGGTGTGCCTTCAACCAGCCTGATGAAAATTTCATTCAGTGAAGGAAGTATTTCATGATAAGCCACAATCATACTTTGCTGATTAATGAAATGCAGCAGAATATCATTCGACTGGTAACCTTCATTGATCTTGAGCGTAAGATTATTTCCATTCTGTTTAACAATGCTGAAGGAAGGATGCTGCAATGTTGCAGGTAACTGATCAACTTCTGTATTGAAGATGTGTTGCTTGAACTGTTGTTTGATTTGCTTTACACTTCCATCAAGGATTTTTTGTCCTTTGTTCATCAGCACAATATGATCGCAGATCTCTTCCACCTGTTCCATACGATGTGTACTGAAGATGATGGTTGTTCCTTTTTTTGCAAGATTGAAGATTTCGTCTTTAATGAGGTTGCTGTTCACGGGATCCAATCCGCTGAAAGGTTCGTCGAGTATCACCAGTTTCGGTTCATGAAGAACGGTGGTAACAAACTGCAATTTTTGTCCCATCCCTTTTGAAAGGTCTTCCACTTTTTTATTCCACCAGCTTTGCATTTCAAACTTTTCAAACCATTCTTTCACTTTTGCAAAAGCCTCCTGCTTACTCATGCCTTTCAGTTGAGCAAGGTACATGGCTTGTTCGCCCACTTTCATTTTTTTGTAAAGGCCTCTTTCTTCAGGCATGTAACCAATATTGATCACATCATTTACCGGGTCAAATTTTTTACCATTGAGCAAGATGTTGCCGGTGTCAGGATAAAAAATTCCTGTGATCATTCGGATCAGCGTTGTTTTACCGGCACCGTTTGGTCCCAGCAAACCAAAAATTGATCCTTGACTGATGGTGAAGCTGATATCGTCCACCGCCTTTTGGGAAGAAAAGTATTTCTTCAGGTTTTGAACTTCTAAGATGGTACTCATATTGCAGTATTAGAGTGCAGGTTGCACAATTTGTTACAAGGTATAAAAGAAAATATCAGATTGTTAAATCAGGACAGAATGTGTCAGACGCTCTTCGAGACGTCAGACACGGCTGCAATCATATTGGCAATGCGTTCGCCATCCATGGCCGCACTCACAATTCCGCCTGCATAACCTGCTCCTTCGCCACAGGGATAAAGTCCCTTGATTTGCGGATGTTGCAATGTTTCGTTATCTCTTGGTATGCGAACGGGTGAAGATGTTCTTGATTCAGTGGCTACCACAACAGCTTCATTTGTATAGTAACCACGCATTTTCTGACCGAAAGCTTTAAACCCAAGCCGGAGATCATCAAATACAAATGGAGGAAGAACCTGACGAAGATCAGTACTGTTGAGGCCGGGTAAATAAGAACAATCGGGAAGTGAAGAAGATATTTTCTTATCAAACATATCTGCCATCCGTTGTGCCGGTGCCACAAACTTGCCACCACCGGCAACAAATGCTTTTTGTTCGATGGCTTGCTGAAACTTCATAAACAACAGCGGATCGTTTTCATCTGTTTGGATTTTGTCTTTTGGATTTTGTTTTTTAAAGTATTCAACAGCATCTTTCACTTCAATGGTTACAACCATACCGCTGTTGGCAAATGCATTGTTTCGTTTTGATGGACTCCAGCCATTCACCACCAATTCGCCGGGCGAAGTAGCTGCCGGTGCAATAATGCCACCGGGACACATGCAAAAACTGAACACACCTTTTCCCTGCACCTGTTCAACCAAACTGTAAGAAGCTGGTGGAAGAAATTCATCACGCACAGGGCAACGGTATTGAATAGAATCAATAAGCGATTGCGGATGTTCCACCCGCACACCCAAGGCAAATGGTTTGGCTTCAATAAGAATATTGTTTTGATGCAGTAGTTCAAAAATATCACGTGCACTATGGCCGGTTGCAAGGATCACAGCATCTGCATGTATTGTTGAACTATGATTGATCTCAACGCCTTTTACTATATTTCTGTCAAGTATGAAATTGGTAAGCTTGGTTTCAAAATGAATTTCACCACCACAACTCAGAATAAATTCACGCATGGCAGTAATAATATGCGGCAGTTTATTCGTGCCAATATGTGGATGACTTTGATAAAGAATTTTTTCTTCGGCTCCAAAGCGCACAAACAGTTGAAGAATGCGATCAATACTTCCACGTTTGCTGCTGCGGGTGTAAAGCTTCCCATCACTGTAAGTGCCTGCACCACCTTCGCCAAAACAATAATTGCTTTCAGGGTTTACTTCGCCTTGTTTATTTAAAGCAGCAAGATCTCTTCTTCTAGCCCTAACATCTTTCCCTCTTTCAATTACAACGGGTTTAATACCCAGCTCAATTAAACGTAATGCAGCAAATAAACCTGCCGGGCCTGCTCCAACAACAATTACACGTTTGGCTGAATGTTGTACGTTACTGAATGTAAAATCAAAAACCTCTCTTTGCTGCACCGGTTCATTGATAAAAACTTTTACAGTAAGATTTACCCAGGCTTGTTTGCTTCTTGCATCAATCGATTGCTTGAGGATGTGAAACCCGTTTACAGAAGCGGAAGGAATATTTGCAGAAACTGCAATTTGTTCTTTTATAGAAGAAATATCAGCAGCCTGCGAAGGCAGTAAACGAAGCGAAATTTGTTGTTGCATGTGTGTCAGGCAGTTAACCTAAAAACAATAATCAGGGCAAAGATAGTTGTATTTATATAGCATATAAATTATGCATTTCATCAAGAAAAAACATTTTTTTTTTGGCCTCAAAAACAGTTATCTTTTCATTAGTTACAGCAAGTACATGAGAAAGCTTACAACCCATTATAGTCTTATCATTTTATTGATTATTTCTTACTCCTGCAACCCGGCTTTCAGGGCATCTTCTGTTGAGTATAAAGATTACGAGGTACAGAATCAACGGAAAGATTCATCGGTACAAAAATTTCTTCAACCTTATGCTGATAGTGTGAACAACAGCATGAACCTGGTGATTGGTCAATTAGCTGTTGATCTTGATAAGAAGCAACCGGAAGGCACGCTTGGAAATTTTATGGCCGATGCGATGAAGGCGATAGCTGAAAAATATTACAAAACAACAATTGACGGTGCTTTTATCAATTACGGAGGTATCCGTTTAAATGGTATAAAGGCAGGAGCCATAACAAGAGGTAAGATTTTTGAATTGATGCCGTTTGATAATATTATAGTACTGCAAAAATTAAAAGGCACCGTGTTGCAGGAATTTCTTGATCATATTACAGGCAGAGGAGGATGGCCGGTGGCGGGCATTACCATGCAAATGAAAGAGAAGAAAGCGGTGAATGTGATGATTGGCGGAAAACCACTTGATCCCAACATGATTTATACAATAGCTAATTCTGATTATGTAGCAAATGGCGGCGATAATTGTGAAATGCTTAAGAGTATACCGCAGATCAATAATGGTTATCTTCTCAGAGATGGTTTGATAGAGTATGTTGAATCGTTCACCCAAAAAGGACAACCTATTACTGCCACTATTCAAAACAGAGTTACGAATGCTCAGTAGAAGAAAATTTATACAACAAACATCCTTTACCACTGCAGCCCTGTTAGCAGGCAAATTTGCAGGAGCAGAAGAAGTTACTGCACAACGCCTGGTTATTCTTCATACAAACGATGTACACAGCAGGCTCGATCCTTTTCCTATGGATGGCAGCCGCAACCAGGGACTTGGTGGTGTTGCAGCAAGAGCAAACCTGATCAATGAGATACGTGCAAAAGAAGAACATGTGCTGCTGCTTGATGCGGGTGATATATTCCAGGGCACACCTTATTTTAATTTATACAAAGGTGAACCTGAAATAATAGCTATGCAGAAGATGGGGTATGATGCCTGCACAATGGGTAATCATGATTTTGACGCAGGGTTGGAAAACTTTGCATTACAACTTCAGCATGCAATATTCCCTGTATTGTTATGCAACTATGATTTTACTGCAACGCCAATGGAAAATAAATCACTACCTTATAAAATATTTAAGAAAGGGAAATTGAAAATCGGCGTTACTGGCGTGGGAATTGAAATGAAAGGGTTGGTGCCGGATAATTTGATCGGTAACACCAGGTATCTCAATCCTGTGGAAAAGTTAAATGAAACAGCTTTCATGCTTAAGCGTGAAAAAGATTGTGATATGGTGATCTGTTTGTCGCATTTGGGATACCAGTACCGTGAAAATGCAAATAAGATTTGCGACATGATTCTTGCAAAGGAAACAGAACATGTTGATCTGATCATTGGTGGGCATACACATACGTTCTTAAATGAACCTGTGTTAGTAAAGAATAAAAAAGGAGAAGATGTTTTGGTGAACCAGGTAGGTTGGGGAGGCATTCAGTTAGGGAGGTTGGATTATGAATTTTTTAAATATAAAAAGAAAAATATGACTGCAGCAAAATCATTGTCGATAGGTAAAAAAACAGGTGAATAAAAAATTTTTTTTTCCACAAAAAGTGTTGATATTCGCCTTCCCCCTTAAGTTTTTTCATAATACTTTCATTATGAAAAATTGCCAAAGAGACAAACAGGAACATTATTAACTCATTATATAAACTGCTTTTGGAACAATGACGAAAACGGCTGATCAAGTTTGGAAAAGTTGTTTAACCATTATTAAGGATATAGTAGAGTGGCAACATTTCAAAACATGGTTTGAACCAATCAAACCTGTTGAATTAAAGAATAAAATCCTTACCATCCAGGTGCCCAGCCAGTTCTTTTTTGAATACCTGGAAGAGCATTATGTAACGTTGCTTGCTAAAACATTGAAACGTGAATTAGGTAAAGATGCTAATCTTGAATATCGCATCATGATGGATAGTGGTAATAATAATAACCAACCCATCACAATGGATGTTCCCGGACATGGTTATAAAACATATACAAATAACGAAATGGATTTTCCGCTTGTGATAAGTAACCCCGTCAAGAACCCGTTTGTAATACCGGGCTTGAAAAAGGTGCAGATTGATCCGCAGCTGAATCCTAACTATACATTCGATTCTTTTATTGAAGGCGATTGTAACCGTGTTGCACGCAGAGCCGGTAAAACAGTTGCAGATAAACCTGGCGCTACTTCATTTAACCCTTTGGTAATTTATGGTGGTGTAGGTTTAGGTAAAACACATCTTGCACAAGCAGTAGGTAATGAAGTAAAACGTCAGCATCCTAATAAAGTAGTGCTGTATGTAAGTTCTGAAAAATTCATCAACCAGTTTGTAGATCACAGCCGCAACAATGCTATCAACGATTTCATCCATTTTTATCAGTTGGTTGATGTGTTGATCATTGATGATGTTCAGTTCTTCAACCGTGCAGAAAAATCGCAGGATGCTTTCTTTGCAATTTTCAATCATCTTCATCAAAGTGGTAAGCAGTTGATCCTGTCATCAGACAAACCACCAAAAGACCTTGAAGGTGTACAGGAACGTTTGCTTAGTCGTTTCCGTTGGGGCCTCAGTGCCGATCTTCAGATGCCCGATTACGAAACACGCATCGAGATACTGGAGAAGAAAATGAAGAACGATGGCCTGGAAATGCATAAAGATGTGGTAAAGTATATCGCTTATAACATCAATACCAATATTCGTGAGCTGGAAGGTGCACTTATTTCATTATTGGCACAATCCTCGCTGAATAAAAAAGAGATCGATCTTGATCTTGCTAAAAAAGTGCTGAAAAACTTCGTTAAAACATCATCTAAGGAAATTACTATCGACGCCATTCAGAAAATGGTGTGCGATTACTTTGATGTGCCTTACGAAAAACTGTTACAAAAAACACGTAAGCGTGAAATTGTACAGGCCCGCCAGATCACTATGTACCTGGCAAAGACATTTACCAAGAATTCTCTCAAAACCATCGGTGAGCATTTTGGAGGCAGAGATCACACAACGGTTATTCACTCCTGCCAAACTGTAAAAGACCTGATGGATACCGACAGTATGTTTAAAGAAAGCGTACTGGAACTGCAGCAGAAAGTTCAGTTAGCTGCGATGTAATAAAACCCAGAACCCAAACCCAACTCATTTGATCCCGGATTTCTTTAAGAATCCGGGATTTCTTTTGGCACTTTAGCAGAGGACAACTATTTTTGCAACCCCTTAGGGGAGTTCATCCCTCGATGAACACGGCGGGAGGTAGTTCAGCCCGGTAGAATACCTGGTTTGGGACCAGGGGGTCGCAGGTTCGAATCCTGTCCTCCCGACGAAGCCTGTAAGTGATTGACTTACAGGCTTTTATATTTTCTTTTTGACCACCAGTTCCCCGACAATCCTGGTTTTACTGAGCTATTCACTGAGTAGCTTACTGAGTAATAAAATGGTTATTATCAATGTATTTACAATGAAGTAGGGAGATTTTTCTATTCTTCAATTTTCTCTCAAAAGTGAACTCCTGGTGAATGAAATTCATTCAAATAACACTTACTATTTTCATATATAACACGACACTTTAATACTCTCCTGTACTTGAAATAAGAATTTTGTGGCATTCATCATCTTAAATCCATTAATATGAAATGCCCCGATTCCTTTATTGCAAGTTTTTATATCCGGCAGAACAAAAACAAGAGAAAAGATTATAGCGTTTATTGCTGTATTAAAGTAAACCAACGTTCTGTCGAGATATGCGTTCATCGTAGTATTGAAAAGAAGGACTGGTGTGTTGGAAAAGCAAAACCAAAACAAGAAAATGATTACTTGATAAAGCTTTCGATCTACCTCGATTCAATCAAGGCCGAACTATTCAATATTTACATGGATATTAAGCTTGCTAAGAGAGAGTGTTCTGCAGGAATAATTAAATCTATTTATTTGGGAAAAGAAGATCAGCAAATAACTTATCTCCAGCTATTTGATAAAGCACTTGTTAAGTATAAAACGGAGCTTGCACCGGGGAGCCTTAAAAATTATTTTGCAACAAGAACCTATTTACAGGCATTTTGTAGGAGTAAGTTTAAATCGGGAGATATTTCATTAAAATATTTGAATTATAATACCATTGATGAGCTCAAAACTTACATACTCAGTAACCCGCTAAGACCAAACGATCCCTGCACAAACAACGGCTGTATGAAACATCTCGAGAGAATAAAAAAAATCATTAGCTGGGCCTATGAAATGCGCTTTATCGACAGAGATGTTTTCACCTCATTTAAGATAAAAAAGAAGCCATTTGAAAGTAAACGATTGAGCTGGGATCAATTGCAGAGAATTGAGTGTAGAAGTTTTCAAAATTCCATGTTAAGCCTTGTAAGAGATCTTTTTATATTTTGCTGCTATACCGGAATGGCGCCTGGTGATATGCAGCGCTTGCAAGCTCATCAAATCAATCCGGGAGCGGGCGGTATTCAATGGTTAAGTTATTCCCGGTCTAAAAATGAAATGCCGGCAAATGTCCCATTACTTAAACCCGCATTTGACCTGATCAAAAAGTATAAACTCGATAAGGGGAATAACTCACGCTATACCGTTTTCCCTTTTGTTACTAATAAGGATCTTAATAGCAGTATTAAAATTATTAGTGAAGTTTGTGAATTAGGCATGTCAATCAATTTTTATGTAGCCAGACACACTTTTGCGAGCACTGTTACTTTATCGAATGGAGTCTCTATAACTTCAATAAGGCAAATGATGGGGCACAAGAAAATTGAAAGTACTTTGCATTATGCCAGAACAAATAACATTGAGATAGCGAATGAAATGAGCATAGCGCAAGAACGAATGGACATAAAGAGCCAGAACGATTCCTAAGCAGCATTTTTCGATATTAAATTCTGAAGGAAAATAAAGTTGAAATTTATACAACCTTACAATCGCTTGCTGAGATGTGGGGCTGGGCGGAGTGGTCATCTCTTTTTTATCAAAAAGCCAGCACTGACAACCAGCTCGGCCCTGCTCGTATCAGCCTGTACTTTGCTCTGCTGTATGAAGCCGGTCATACGCGTTCGATTCCGTTTTATTTGCAACGGCCTGTTGTAATGCAGAAGGCAAAAATCTATTCTTCGGTTACGCTTAACCGTTGTATTCGTGAGATGTATGATTATGGATACATTGATTACCGGTCCAGTTTTACGCCGGAGCGTAGTATGGTAGGTTTGGTTGCGTTGAATAATGGTAATGTGTGAATGAAAATAGGAAAAAATGGAAAGTGTTAATGCGAATGATTCCGATGTCGCTGATCTGCAGAACTTTAAACTTGAGTTAATGCGGAAACTTAAAAAAGTGGTGGCTGCGCAGCCAGTGGTTCCACAAAAAACCTGGTCGAAGTCGAACGAGGTTCACAAATTGCTTAAGATTTCGCAGGGGACACTTTAACATTTGCATGACAGCGGGCAATTGAAGTTTTCGAAAGTTGGCGGGATTATTTTTTATGCGGTGAAGGATGTGGAGGAGATGGTGGGGGAGAGAGTGAGTGGTGAGTAGCGGGTTGGAAAAAGATGACTGACGATAGACGACGGTTGAGAGTATGCAGATGATGGCCAGTAATGGGAGAGAGCAAGACGATCGTAATTCGTTTACTCAGACAGGTTAAAAAAACAACGAGTGCCCGCGCCCTTTACTTACCCGGTTCTTTGGTAGTAATGTTTGACCTTTCTGCATTTGCTGATAAGCTTTTATTTCTTGTTGCAGTAACTTGCTGTACTGCGACTTCATGAAGTCCTGGAATATTTGCACATTTTCCTCTTTTCTTGCTTCTGTTAACGCCTGAAAATATTCTGTCCTGTCTTCTTTGAATACGTTCGCCAGTGGTAAATCGTAGAAGGCCTGAATATAATTCATCAGCAATCTGCTGGTTCGGCCATTGCCATCGTAAAAGGGATGTATTGATACAAGATCGAAATGTGCAGCGTTAGCGAGTTCAATTGCATCAGTAATGCTTTTTGGATGAGTCATTTCTTTTTGAAGATGATCCACCAGCTTTCCGGTAAGCATTTCCACTTTATCATAACTCACAAAATAGCTGGCACCGGCCCGCACATTTCCTTTGCGGAATTCTCCTTTGGTTGCATCAATATTGCCCAGCACAGTATGATAAATCTTGCCTGTACTTTTCAATACCATTCCGGCGATCGTTTGGATTGTTTGAATGGAAATCGGTTTGCCAGCCTTCGCTTGCTTTAATGTAAACTGTAATGCTTCATAATGATCCTTCACCATCAGGCTATGTTCCAATGGCTTTCCTTTCGGCGTGACACCCTCATCAAGCAGCATACGGGTATCTTCCTCAGTTAAAGTGGAACCCTCGATAGAAGTAGAATGGTGCGTTAACGCATATTCACTAAACTTCTGGTGATCAATCACCTGGTCCAGTTGCAATGAACGATAAAATTCTATTGTTTGCTCAAGTTCCATCTTAGCGTAAAAATACATAAAATAAAATGCTGACGAAGTGAAACAGTGATTGAAAAGGGTACCGGATCAGGTTCGTAATATGAAACCTGTTTACCTGGTTGCTCCATTTGTACCGGAGATTTCTAAGAATCTTATTTTTTCATTGGACAATCGATCCTACACAACCTTGTTTTAAGTTGTTGATTGTTTTTAACTAACAGAATAAAAATAGTTCCATCAGAAATACCCATCAGCTTTCCTGTTGTTTGGCAAAGTGCAGTAAAAAGAATAGGGATGGATGCATAGTGAGTGGTTAGGTTGTGAGATAATTGAATTAAATGTTCAGGTAGTTCATGTACATGTTGTTGTAAGCATTCCACCGAAAGTATCGGTGTCGACGTATATGGGAACAGTGAAAGGAAAAACGACGATTAAAATATTTAAGAGTTACCCTGTGTTGAAAAAGAAACCCTTTTGGGGTAATCATTTTTGGGCACGAGGCTATTTTGTGAATACGGTAGGTGTAAATGAGGATATGATAAGAAGGTATGTAAAGTATCAGGAAGGCGAGGAACGTAAAGAGTAGAGTAACCAACAGGGCTTTGACTTCGACCTTGGAATTTAGCCTATGGCTTCAACCATAAATCCACCCGCTTTGCAGGTGGTAGTTCAAAGTTGCATGCAATGATAACTTGCATCGCCTATAATAATGGAATACTATTACTTTTTAAGTTCGTTAGAAGTTAATTCTTCAAAGCACCTTTTTAATGCGAAAAAAGAGTTTACCCCGTATGACAGCAAAAATTTACGAGAGGGGGATTATGATTATGAGATTGTCATTTACCCTCCTTCTGAACTGGAATACCAAGCGCTGGAGAAAGCTCTTGATATAAATAATAAAGGGGACTTTCAAAGCACGTTTAAATACTTAACTCATGTACCCATAAGGATAAAACTGCAAAAAGAATATTTCAAACATACAAGCAAAATAGAAATAGAGCTAGCATACATAGACCTGCTGCAATAATGCTGAAATTTCTAAAGCGTTATTGCTGCACCCAATCGTTTTTATGACGCTATACTTGCCTCTGCTTTTATCAATGACCTGGATACTTACCTTGCCGCTGGTATTTTTCTTTTTTGCGTACAAACATTTTTCAAAGATAAAATGCACTGGGACACCCAAAACACTGCCTTTACAAACGCAATTTTCTGATATTCAATACTTGGACTTTTTGAAATCAAAAAGTGCGGAAGTCAGGAAAAAAATTCATACTCTATTTTGGCGATATTGCCTGTAGATTTGAAACGGATCATTTGTGGATTCACCCTTGCAATTTCCGGAGATGAAAAAGTTACCTGTCTCTCGGGATCGACAATGTTTTTTCCAATTATATGGCCGGAGGCATTGAATACGTTAACTTCCACACTTGGTTTAGAAGATCGTACAATAATACTTTTCCCATAGGGAACAGGTCGTGGATCTGACCAATTTTCGCCCGCAGTTAATCGATTAATAATTTTGAGTTGGCCATACTTAGGCTCTTTAAAGGCATCCGAACGAGTGAGTACATCTTCCATTTCATCCCGATCTTCTCCATAGATATTATAACTAAACTGCCAGGCCCTTAACAACATTCTTATATAGGCATCCGGTGTAAGTTGGTTAGTAAATTGTTTGAGCGCGCCAATGTAATCCTCCCTGAAAACTGTGGGTATGATAATTTTCGAAAAGCCTGCGGTCGTGAGTTCTGCATTCATCATCACTCGCGCTATCCTACCATTACCATCAAGAAATGGATGGACCTCACTGATAAGAAACATTATGTAAGCAGCTTTTGAAAAAGGGTGTCGTAATAAAGAGTACCATTCGAATCCTTTTTTTAACGTACCTGTTACCAAATCTTTGTCTACGAATTCCGTGTTGCCCGCCCGATTATTTTTATCCTTGAACTCACCTGGTTTCTTTGATATCCGTGAGCGAAGCAAAATGGCGTGTCGTTCCCGAAGAAGGTTAAGCAGCATATCTGAGTCTGCAGGCACAATGCTCATGTCCTCACGGTTTGATACAATCTGGTATGTTCCCAATACGTCATGAGAGTCATCCTCCCTTGCGGGTAGCGGTGTTTCACTGGCAATGATTTCCTTTGCCTCTTCGATGAGAAACTCTGTCCCTTCGATATAATTGGAAAAATAACTTTCAAAAAAGGCAAAATTCCGATACGCAGGAATTGTGGAATTTTGATCAGGTAAATCTGGAAACGTGGATTCAGCTAATGCCTGGTATAAGTTTTCGAAAAGATCGATCCTGCCAGTGTCGAACGGTTCACCTAATATTCTGGCAATGGCTGAAGTAGACTGGAGTTTTTTCGACTCACCAGTTGAAAGCAGGGCACTGATGAGGTGATTTAATTTGTCGAACTCTTTTTCCATTCCAATTTGATCTGCAACTTCTCTTGCCGCATCACGGAGTACATTCAGTGCCTGTTCCCCTTTTACCTGTATAATTTTTTCCAGTTTTTCTTCGATAGCTGCATGTGGTAGGGTTTTAGATTCTTCTCCCTGGCCCCGGCTGGATTGCAGATTCTCCAAAAAGGCACGGGCCTCTTGTGAGGTATGTAAAGCGTCGAAAAATGGTTTATCGCCCTTAATAGGCCCAGGTCCCTCTAATAAGTGAATGGTCAGGCCTGGTAACTCGACATTGCGGCTGTAAGTGTAGGTTAAATAAACATGTCCGCGGGATGTCGGTCTGAATTCCAATGCGGAACGATGGCTTAGCAAAGCATCCGGATATTGGGTGGCTAGTATTTTATACCAGTTTCGTTTAATGATGGCGGCTGGATCTTCCTGTAAATTTGAAGTATATAGTCGGGGGGCTATTTTCCGG
>JAKFDY010000461.1:0-14015 GCA_036675885.1 Lacibacter sp.
TACAAGCGAATGCAGTCATCTGTTTGTAACCGCACTATTATTTGCCACAGAGGCATGGAATACACAGAGAAAATCCGTTTATATCAGTCAGGATCAGTGTCATCTGCGACTCTGTCTTCAAACAGATTTTAGCTCAGCCTTCCTGTTTTTCTGAATATGGTTCCAGCTTGCCAGAAAAAAGCCGAAGGTCATAAGCAAAATACCAAACCACAACACATTGATAGCCGGGAACTGGTAAGCTTTGAGTGTTACATAGTCCAACACTGAGTTACTTTCCTTCACCCCAAGCTTAATGCCATCTGCTTCAGCACCGCTGAATGCCAATACGAGGCTTTGCGAAATAACTGTATCGGCCACAGGCATAATGTTGTTACCACGCAGGATCAGTAATGGTTCAGCACCATAACGGCTGCTGTCTTTTGCATAAACTGTAATTGAAGCTGCGAAAACTGAATCGGTTGATTCGTAAGGTATATTCTTGCGCTTGATAATTCTACCAACATTATCCAACACTAAAAAACCTTGTGAATAAAAAACAGTATCACCTGGTTTTAGTTTATGTTCTTTGAACGAGGAAGTGTCTTTATTTTTTTCCTTGTTGGGCAATGAAGTGATGTATGTAAACACATCTTTATGGAGATAATGTTTACTATCAGGATTTGCCATAATACCTTCGTTGCCTTTGAAGTTGACGAACGCATCAGGATACAAAGTAAAACCCTCGTCTTTGTTCTTATACTTGAAATGAATTTTGAAATATTGTTTGGGATCAGATGGATGAGTTGAATCGCCGAGATAAGTGACCATGTACTTACCCATGTCCGTTGCAATACCTTTTACCAGCGTTAAATTCTCAGCAGGGTTTTCTTTACTCTCTTCACCAAAATTTACCATAATACCACTTGTGTTCCAACTGATCACTTCTTTCTTTGATGATGAGATGAGTATACCCAGCAAGGACAATCCAAAGCCAACGTGTGCAATGGATGCACCGGCTTTGATCATCTTTCCTTTGATTCCGGTAAAGATGTACATGCCATTGGCAACAACGCTAAACACCGCAGCAAAAATGCCCAGATGAATTACAGCAAGATAACCAACGCCATACTTGTTATAATTAATATCGCCGAAAATGCTGATGCTTAATGAAGCGATCAATGCAATTAAAGCAGGCAACCAAATTGATTTAATGAACGCAGCTCCGGTTGTTTGCTTGTATTTTAAATACTGGCTGATAGCAGAAAGAATCGCAATCACAAATGAGAACAGGATAAGCACTTTGTTGTATGAATATTCAATATCCTGTGCAGGCGCATACTTGGTGCCGAATATCTTATTGATTACAGGTAATGATGTTTTACCAATAATGTAAAGAGCAGAGATAAAGAACAATAAAGAACCAACAAACAACCAGAATTCTCTTGAACTGAAAGCTTCTTCTTTATACACAGTTGGAATTTGTTTGTAGCGAACAGCAAACAAGGCCAATGATGGAATAACAAAGATCAACAGGAAGGTGAGCAATTGAGCATTCATTCCAAGATCAGTAAAAGCATGCACACTTGTGTCGCCTAAAATTCCACTACGGGTTAAGAAAGTGGAATAGATAATAAACAGGAACTGCAGTATAAAAAATAAAAATGTAGCTCTTAATGAATGACCGGTGTGTTTGTAAGCAATCAGCGTATGGATACCGCAAATGGCAATGAGCCAGGGTACCAGCGATGCATTCTCTACCGGGTCCCAAGCCCAGTAACCGCCAAAGGTTAAACTTTCATAAGCCCATGCGGCACCCATCATAATACCTAAACCAAGAATACCGGCGCTGAAGATGGCCCAAGGACGGGCAGGTAATATCCAGCCGCCAAAATCTTTCTTCCAGAGCCCGGCAATAGCAAATGCAAACGGTACAATGGTGCTGGCAAAACCGAGGAAGAGAACCGGCGGGTGAATGGTCATCCAATAGTTCTGTAACAGAGGATTTAATCCATTTCCATCACGTATAAAGCTCAGGTAATCGCTGCGCAAATGACCTTCTGAATCAAAACCAATCGGGAATTGCTCCGAGCTTAACATCCCTTGGTCACGCATCAACACAAATGGATTACTGCCTAGTTTAAAATCGAAGAAATAAATACCTATCACCATGGTTGCCAATGCAAACTGCATAAAGCTGATGGTGGTCATTACAGGTGCTTCCCATTTCTTTTCACGAAACAGTATAATTCCACCCAACACACAATGCCAGAAACTCCAGAGCAGGAAGCTACCCTCCTGTCCTTCCCAGAAACAGGCAAGAATGTATTGCATCGGTAGCTGGTAGTTGCTGTGCTGCCAGGCATATTTGTATTCGAACCGATGATTGGAGATAATGAAATAGAGTACTGCAAAAATGCCGATGATGGCAATGATCTCGGCAAGGAATGAAATACGGGCAATCCGTTTCCAGCTTTGTTGTACAGATGGTATCTGCGATTGTGTGGCTTTGAAGTAAGCGACGGTTGCCAGCAATGAGGCGACGAATGAAAGAATAGCTAAGAAATTTCCGATCTGTCCGGGTAGTAATTGTTCACCTATAAATGGCATGGTTCGGTAATTGGTTCAAAAAAACTATTTCGCAACGTGGAGTTAACTCAATTTTTATATTACTTAGCTGCAGTACCGATCTTCGCTTTTTCGTCTTTGTACTTACTGGGGCATTTAATAAGAATATCATCACATAAGAAAGCGCTGTCCGTCATCTTTCCTTTCAACACCATCCGTTCGCTACGCTCCATATCTGTTGGCGGCTTCCCTTTCATGTAAACAACTTTTGTAGATCCGCCTAAAGAATCAACCACATGAAAACTCAGGTAATTCGGATTTTTAAGCGCATCGTATTCAATCGCTTTACCGTTGGCTGTGTCAAGCTTGGCGATCAGGTGTAAAAACTTACCGGGCTTGGCTTTTGCTGAATCAATCGTATCGTAGGTTGAAAGGTCGCCCATGCTGCTGATAAGTATACCTATCGCTACCGCAATCACCACTAAAATCAGGATATGTGAGGTCTTCATTCGATGCTTTTTTATGCAGCCGCAAAGTTAGACCAAAAACAAGTCGCTTTTTGTGATGTTAAACATAAAACGCAGATTATTGGATAGATGGCAGAAAACCTTACAGCAACTGTTGAGGCCGGCGGGTCAACTTCAATTATTAACTCAACTCTCCTATTTCAGAATTTTGTTCTTTGTGCAAAACTTTCCATGCAACTCTTTCAGGTTGTTATAATGTCTGTTACCTTTGCGAAGTTTTTCCAAATTGTAACCACATGGCCGATCTATCGGGGTTTGACCCCAACAGCGCAGGTAACCCCAACAATAATATTTTCGGGCTCCCATTTTCAGAAGAAGATGCAGATTTGATCATATTGCCCGTTCCCTGGGAAGTAACCGTAAGCTACAAAGCAGGTACAGCCCGTGCCCCGGAACATATTTTCCGGGCAAGCCTCCAGGTTGATCTGCATGATAATGATACCAATGATGCATGGCGACGTGGGATTTACATGCGTGATGTTGACCGCACTATTCTCCTCAAGAGCGATTATCTACGTAAAGAAGCCGAACTCTATATTAATTATATAGCACAAGGTGAAAATGTGAATGATAACAAGTTCATGTGCAAAACACTCAAAGAAGTAAACGCCGGCAGCGTGTTTCTTAACAACTGGGTGTATGAGCAAACAAAAGCTTTGCTTGAAAAAGGAAAGTTGGTGGCATTGCTCGGTGGCGATCACAGCACTCCCCTTGGTTACTTTAAAGCCATTGCTGAAAAGTATGGCGATTTTGGTATTCTGCAAATCGATGCGCATTTTGATTTACGTGAATCATACGAGGGGTTTGTTTACTCACATGCTTCCATTATGTACAATGCGTTGAAAGAAATTCCGCAGATTATGAAATTAGTGCAGGTTGGTGTTCGTGATTTTGGCGACAATGAATGGAAGATTGTTTGCGATAGCAACTCCCGCATTGTTCCCTATTTCGACAGGGATTTAAAAGAACGTTTGTATGAAGGACAAACCTGGAAGCAGGTGGTTGATGAAATTGTTGAACACCTGCCAGCCAATGTATACATCAGTTTTGATGCAGACGGACTTGATCCAAAACTTTGTCCACACACCGGCACACCGGTTATGGGAGGACTTGAAACCGAACAGGCTTTCTATTTATTCCGCAAGATCATCACCAGTGGTCGTAAGCTCATTGGTTTCGATCTGAATGAAGTTGGCGTAAGCACTAATGAGTGGGATGAGAATGTTGGTGCAAGGGTGCTTTACAAACTCAGCAATATGTTGCTGGCATGCAATCCTAATTAATCATATCACTATCATATAAATGAGAGGTTCATTTTTTATGAGCCTCTTTTTTTATGCTAACACGTGTAAGGAAAAAGCTTGAAGATTGTTTGAGTATGCTTTTCAAGATCAGCAATATGGTTACAGGATGTGCTTAAAAAAAGAAAGCCAACCCTGAAAAGAGTCGGCCGTTGCTAACCTATGAAAAACACCTACGTGCAATATAGAATAAAAAACAATTCGGCGTGTGGTTGAAGGAGACTTTTTAAACTAAGTCATAAAAAAAATACAAAATCATAGCGATTTGGGGGGATGTTGATATCCAAAAGTGAAGGATGAGAAACCCATATGGAGAAGTATGGGCAAAAAAATAGGCCGTCCCTGGAAAGAGTCGGCCGTTGCTAACCTATGAAAAACACCTATGACACAAAAGAACAGCGAATTCTTAAATTCTTTTGTAGTATAAAATATGATATTGACCATGTTTTCGGGTTTTTCACATTTTTAAGACAGAATTGTGCAAAACCTAAAGGCGGTAACGGAGATGAGTATCTCAATTACCGCCCTTATTGAAGGAAAGCAGCCGTGTTACCTGTTCATCCGTAATAATTTACCGGATATTTTTTCAGAGCCAAAACGAAGTAGATAGATCAGTTGTCCTGACGACTGACCTGTAACCTCCAGATCGTAGTAGCTTGTACCGGCAGGCACATAACCACTATATACTGTTTTTACTTTTTGTCCCTGCATATTAAACACATCAATGCTACCATTACCCGCACGTTCTGTTGTAACGGCAAAGCGTACACGATCAGCAAACGGATTGGGAATTGCTTTGATGCCTAAACGCAAAGGCGCAGTTATGATCTGTTGTTCCGGATGCACCGTGTTATTCATTGCTACACCATTTTCAGTTATTGGTGCTTCTTCTCCTTCGCAGGATGTAATGGCAAAGCAAGTATGATCACTGATGCGGCGAACAGTTATTGAATAACCTGCTCCAGCTGTAAAACTGAACACAGGATTAGCTGTAAAATCGCCTCCGTTACTAAAGTTAAAAATGGTATTGTCATACTCTGTTAATGATCCGGCTTGTACCACCTTTAAAGTACCGGTTGATGATGAGCAACTGGGATTTGTGATAATTTCCACATCGGCTGCTGGTGTTGCAGCTGCAGCAGCAAGTACTTCTTTTATAACTCCATCTGAGATACAACCCGCTGCTGATTTACTTCTGATGATATAACTGCCCGGAGCCAATGAAGCAAATATGCCTGTTTCATTTGTAAAGTCTGCCGGGTTAGTACTGTTCAGGCTAAAAGTTAAACCAACTTTTGATGATGTAACGGTAATAGTTCCCGTTGCAACTGCACATGTTGGTTGTGTTACTTCAGCTGTAATTGTTCCAGGTCTGCTGTTAACCGTAAGATTAATAGCAATACTGTTTGTGCAACTGGTGGCATTGGTATTGGTCACTTTTGCATAGATGGTTGTTGTACCTGTAACATGTGGTGATGAAATAGAATTTTGAAAAGCAGCATCACTATACCAGTTGAGGCTTACATTACTTTGTCCGTTAAGGATTGTTGTTGCAAGCCCACTTAAATCAAAGCTTGCAGTTGGGCCAGCTCCATCAGTTGAACATAAAGTTGCACTTGTTGATGTAACAGTTGGAGTTCGGTTAACCGTTAATGGAACGGCGATGCTGTTATAGCAATCAATTGCGTTGCTATTGGTGACTTTTGCATATACCGTTGTAGAACCTGTTACATGTGGTGAAGAAATACTTGTTGTTAATCCAACATTACTATACCAGGTAATGCCTACATTCTGTTGTCCGTTAATAATCGTTGCTTCAAGACCAGTTAAATTAAAACTTGCGGTTGTTCCACCTGGATCAGTTGAACATAATGTTGAACTTGCAGCTGACACTGTTGGAGTGCGGTTAACTGTTAACGGAATGGCAATACTGTTATAGCAACTTGCTGCATTACTATTACTCACTTTTGCATACACTGTTGTTGTACCCGTTACATGCGGCGATGAAATTGCTGCTGTTAATCCAACATTACTATACCAGGTAACAGCTACGTTCTGCTGACCATTAATAATAGTCGCTTCAAGACCAGTGAGATCAAAACTGGCTGTTGTTCCTCCCGGACTGGTTGAACACAACGTTGAACTTGCGGCCGATACAGTTGGCGTGCTGTTAACTGTAAGCGGAACAGCAATATTATTGTAACAATCTGTTGCATTGCTATTGCTCACTTTCGCATACACTGTGGTTGTACCTGTTACATGCGGCGATGAGATAGCTGCTGTTAACCCAACATTACTGAACCATGAGACAGCAACATTTTCCTGACTGCCAATAATCGTTGCTTCGAGACTGCTAAGATCAAAACTGGCTGTTGTTCCTCCCGGATCAGTAGAACACAATGTTGAGCTGGCTGCAGAAACCGTTGGTGTACGGTTAGCAGTTAGTGGCACAGCAATACTGTTATAACAGCTTGTCGCATTACTATTACTCACTTTTGCATACACTGTTGTTGTACCTGTTACATAGGGTGAAGAAATACTTGTTGTTAATTCAACATTACTATACCATGTAACGCCTACGTTCTGTTGACCATTAATAATAGTTGCTTCAAGACTGCTAAGATCAAAACTGGCTGTTATTCCTCCCGGGTTTGTTGTACACAATGTTGAACTTGCGGCCGATACAGTTGGCGTGCGGTTAACTGTTAAAGGCACTGCAACACTGCTATAGCAATTAGTATGATCACTATTTGTCACTTTTGCATACACAGTTGTTGTGCCTGTAACATATGGAGATGATATTGAATTTTGAAAGGCCGCATCACTGTGCCAACTGAGTGTCACGCCTGTTTGGCCATTCAGAATTGCAGACTCAAGACCAGCTAAGTTAAAACTTGCGGTTGTTCCACCTGCATCTGATGAACATAGAGTTGCACTTGCGGAATTTGCGACAGGTGTAACAAACACATTAAGATTCACCGTTCCATAAGTGAAAGCAGAAGTATCTGAATTATTACTCACTTTTGCAAAAACCTGTGTATTACCACTTACGTAAGCATCTGGATTGCTGATAAGATTGGTTAAAGCAACATTACTGTACCAGGTAACGCTTACGTTTTCCTGAGTACCTATTATAGTACTGTTTAAGGATGTAAGATTGAAGGTAGCTGTTGTACCTCCTGGAGCATCGGAGCATTTTTCAGAAATAGTTGAACCGGCAGTTGGAATAATTACTGTTATATATTGGCCAGGGGGCAATGAATAACATTTAGATGGAGTTCCCGGGCAACGTGGTGTTGAAACTCCCTGGCAAAAATCTGTATTACCTGTGCCCCAACCAATAAATACATCGGTTAATAATATTTCGGTACCACATGGCCAGCTGATATTCTGACTGAATACGACCTTGGTTGTACCAACCGAAGCAAGTGCTGTAGAAAAGCATTCACTTACAGTAGCATAAACAATAGCCGGATTAAGCTTATTGACAACTCTTGCAAAGATAAATACGCCTACTCTCGGCGTTTTGGTCGTTAGCTCAAGGGCCAGTTTTACATTCGCTGTCCCCTGGCATTGAAAACTACTCGTTAATTGGTTGTAAGGAGAATTGGGTTCAACGAGGTAAGCAGTTTTGATCTGTATGTCATTGGAGGTACAGCCATTTGTACAATTAACACGTGGATCAAACTGAGCATAATTATTGTTGCCGAAAAAAAGAAGGACAATCAGAAAAAAAAAAGCGTAAGTAAAAATGATTACATAGTGCCGATTTTTTAACGGACGATTTATTTTCGTTCTGTTTAGGGAATAGAAAATCTGCACAAATCTTCTGTGTGGATTTGAGTAGCATACATTTTGGGTTGAATGGTTAACAATCGTGGGTTTGAAATGGGAAACCTTCAAAAAGAGTATGGTTTTACAATGCGAAATAATCGCCGGGTGGCGAGTTATCGGCCGAAAGAAAATCATCTTTCAAATAAATAGTTAAAGGCAATGCACTGCCCAAACAATGATATTGCTTCATTGACAATGTTACTGTTGATAATTAGTAAAAAAGGTACTGCCGTAATTCAGGAATATTGGAGGCACATTAGAAAGCTGGTTAGACAGGACGAGGAAAAAGGAGTAAAAAAAATAACTTAAAGTAAAATAGTGCTGTTTTCTTGCTTAGTCAAATATTTCTTTAGCTAATATGTCGATGTTACAATAAAATCATAAAACACAAACAACACTGCTCCACTTTGGATGATCATTATTTGCAACAACGCACACATAGATCATAGTTGCATATTTTCATTATACTGTATCTTTATCTTGCTATGAACACATATCATATTCCCATTTTCTTTGAACCATTTGAAAAACAAAAGAAGGCGGCCCGTCTTTTACATTTACTGGCCGGCTTTTTAATGATTGCCAATGCATGGGGCGAATTCAAAGCCCCTACTCCGGGTTTGTTTTTTGTTGTGGTACAAATTGCAGCAGCCATGCTGATTATTCTCTATGCATTTGTTGGAAAAAAATGGATAGCTGATCAATCAAGGAGCAACGGTATTTTTCGTTTGCTTGGTGCCGTTGTTCTCTTTTATGCTGCCTGGCATTTTTTACAATTGAACGAAGGGATGAGAGCCGTGCTTCAGTTGTTTGCTGGTGGGGGCCTGTTGTTCCTGTTCTTTACCGAGCGAAAGATCTTTTCAACCTGCTATGTAACAATTGATGAAAAAGGCGTACATACGCCTGATAATCTGAAACAACGATTGATCGAGTGGAAGAATATTGATAATATGATCGTAAAGAATGATTTTGTCTCCATTAACACTGTTCAAAACCAATTTATACAATACGAAACAGGCGCAGTGCTGAGCGAATTACAGATGGATGAAATGAATGCATTTTGCAGGGAGCGTTTTACAAAAAGCTGATATTATAAGACACAAGGCGCAAGTGACAAGGGACAAGACATAAGCCTCAAGTTCTCTTCCGTGTTATAATGTATCCACCATTTCCACGCATCTTGTGCCTTGTGCCTTGATTCTTGTACCTTGTGAGTTCAAACCATTTTTTTAAAATATCTTTGCCTCAGTGAAGAAACTCATCTGCATAGTATTCCTTGGGGCTTATCTCATCTCCTCAACAGAGCTTCGCCAGCTGTTGAAGTTTCCTTTGCTCATTCAACACTACACCGAACACAAAGAACAAAATAAGAACCTCGGCCTGCTTCAGTTCCTTGCCATGCATTATAACGATGAGGATATTATTGATCTCGATTACAGCAAGGATCAGCAGCTACCCTTCAAATCACAAGGTGGATATACAGGTGCTGTATTGAGTGTATTTGAACCTACTCCTTTTTATTCACTGATACCTAAAGTTGAAATCGTTCAACCCGTTGCACATGCTATCAGCAACGAAAGTTTTGTCAGCTCTACGTTCCGTTCTTCTATCTGGCAACCGCCCAAAGCCTGTTAAGCAATATCAATTTTTCTTTTTTCAGTAAGCTTTTCTTTTAAGTAATAGAAAAGTTATTACTGTATTACTTATGATCTAAACAAAACAGGTAATGCTGAATGCCATCATACGGTTTTCCGTAAAAAACAAACTTATTATCGGGTTACTCATCATTGGTCTTATTGGTTATGGCAGTTATGAAATTACAAGACTGCCCATTGATGCTGTTCCTGATATTACCGATAACCAGGTGCAGGTGATTACTGTGGCACCTTCGTATGGCGCTACAGATATTGAACGCCTCATCACCTTCCCCATTGAGCAGGTAAACAACAATATTCCGGGGCTTGTTGAGATCAGGAGTTTCTCCCGTTTCGGTTTATCACTTGTAACCATTGTGTTTGATGATAACACTGATGTGTATTGGGCACGCCAACAAGTGGCCGAACGTTTGCAAAAAGTAAAGGATATTATTCCCAAGGAGATCGGCACACCTGAACTTGCTCCGGTAACAACCGGGCTTGGTGAAATTTATCAGTACGTCGTTCGTCCGGAAAAAGGTTACGAGAATAAATACAATGCAACGGAGTTACGTACTATCCAGGATTGGATCGTTCGCCGTCAGTTGTTGGGTGTGCAGGGAGTAGCTGAAGTAAGCAGCTTTGGTGGCAAACTAAAACAGTACAGTATTGAAATTGATCCGGCAAAACTATTCTCTTATAGCATCACCATCAACGATGTATTTACTGCACTCGAAAAAAATAATCAAAACACAGGTGGTGCTTATATTGAAAAAGGAGCAACGGTACTGTATATCCGGAGTGAAGGTCTTGCAGGAAGCCAGGAAGATATTGGCAACATTTCTATCAAACGTACAAACAGCGGAGCTCCTTTATTTATACGTGATGTTGCAGAAGTAAAGATTGGTCATGCTACACGTTATGGTGCTATGACGTTTAATGATGAAGGCGAAGTATCAGGTGCAGTTGTAATGATGTTGAAAGGTGCCAACAGCAGTGAAGTGATCAGGAATGTAAAAGAACGTATTACACAAATACAGAAAACATTACCGGAAGGCGTTAAGATCGAAGCATTTCTCGACCGCACAAAAATGGTGGGCCATGCCATTGGCACGGTGAAAACAAATTTGCTGGAAGGTGCATTGATCGTTGTATTTGTACTCGTCTTATTTCTTGGAAATTTCAGGGCAGGAATCCTGGTAGCATCTGTTATTCCATTGGCGATGTTGTTTGCTGTTATTATGATGAATATGTTTGGTGTGAGTGGTAACCTGATGAGTTTAGGGGCTCTTGATTTTGGTTTGATCGTAGATGGTGCAGTGATCATTGTTGAAGCGGTGATGCACCAATTAAGTCACAGTAAAAAATTCAACAGTACTTACCGGTTAACAGGTGAACAAATGGATGCTGAAGTAAATCACAGTGCCAGTAAGATGATGAACAGTGCAGTGTTTGGGCAGATCATTATCCTCGTTGTTTACCTCCCCATATTCACGTTGCAGGGTATTGAAGGAAAGATGTTCAAACCTATGGCACAAACTGTTGCCTTTGCATTACTCGGTGCTTTTATTCTTTCGCTCACTTACATTCCCATGATGAGTGCGTTGTTCCTCAGCAAGAAAATTCATCACAAACAAAACCTGTCAGATAAATTTATGATTTGGCTGGAGCGTATCTATCAATCAGCATTAGATAAAATACTCAACTTTCCAAAGACTGTTATTGCAGCAGCGCTGTTGCTTTTTGCATCTTCTATCCTGATCCTTCGTTCACTTGGTGGCGAATTTATTCCGGCTTTGGAAGAAGGCGATTTTGCTGTTGATACAAGAGTATTAACGGGAAGCAATCTACAAACAACCATCGATTACACAACAAAGGCAGCACATATTCTCAAAACAAGATTTCCTGAAGTGGAGAAGATTGTTACCAAGATCGGGAGTGGAGAAGTGCCCACCGATCCTATGCCAATGGAAGCAAGCGACCTGATGGTGATCTTAAAAGACAAAGAAGAATGGACCTCAGCTAAAACCTTTGATGAACTGGCCGAAAAAATGGGAGATGCATTGAAAGATGTGCCCGGTATTACCACCGGTTTTCAATATCCTGTGCAAATGCGTTTCAATGAATTGATGACCGGTGCAAGACAGGATGTGGTTTGTAAAATTTTTGGTGAAGACCTTGATTCACTGGCGCACTATGCACAAAAACTCGGCAAGATCATTAACACAGTTGAAGGCGCAAAGAGTTTGTATGTAGAAACCGTGAATGGATTGCCACAGATCATTATTCAATACAACCGTGCAGCTATTGCACAATACAACCTAAGTATTGCAGATGTAAATAAAGTTGTAAATACTGCACTCGCCGGACAAAGTGCAGGTATGTTGTTTGAAGGTGAAAAGCGGTTTGATATTGTAGTACGTTTAAAAGGCGATCAGAAAAAAGATGTAAAAGATATTCAACAATTGCTCATCCCTACTCCATCCGGTTCGCAGATTCCGCTGTATCAACTGGCGAATGTAGAAATTAAAGAAGGGCCCAACCAGATACAACGTGAAGATGCCAAACGACGTATTGTTGTTGGCTTCAATGTTCGTGGTCGTGATGTGCAAAGTATTGTGAACGAGTTACAGAAAAAAACCGACCAACAATTAAAACTACCTGCCGGTTATTATGTAACCTACGGTGGTGCATTTGAAAACTTAAATGAAGCAAAACAACGGTTGATGATTGCTGTACCTGTTTCGCTCCTGCTCATTTTTGTTTTACTCTATTTTGCTTTTGGTTCAGTAAAACAAGGCTTACTTATTTACTCAGCTATTCCCTTATCTGCAATCGGTGGTATTTTATTTCTTGCATTGCGTGGAATGCCGTTCAGCATCAGTGCAGGTATTGGATTTATTGCATTGTTTGGTGTGGCCGTTTTGAATGGCATTGTACTGATCGCAGAATTTAATCGATTGCGGGCAGAAGGGTTGCATGATGTGAGAAGGGTTGTATTAATGGGCACCAAGATCCGCTTACGTCCGGTGTTGATGACTGCTTCTGTTGCATCGCTTGGCTTTTTACCGATGGCATTAAGCAATGGCGCCGGTGCAGAAGTACAACGTCCACTCGCCACTGTGGTAATTGGTGGATTGATCATTGCCACCTTCCTCACCTTATTTGTATTACCCGTGCTTTATATCATTTTTGAAAAAGGAATCAAGATGAAAAAGAAAAATAACAGCTTGCCGCTAAGTATTTTGTTATTGTTGTTCTTACAGGGAACAGTAACTGCACAAACACCTATCAGCCTGCAGGCAGCAATTGATACAGCAGTAAAAAACAATTTACTGTTGAAGAATGAGCAATTAGTTGCACAATACAAACAGTTACTTATCCCATCTGCTTCGGTTGTGCCGCAAACAATTCTGCATGCAGAGGCAGGACAATTCAACAGCATTTACACCGATACAAGATTTGGCTTATCACAAAGCTTCAGTTTTCCAAAAGTGTACAGCACACAAAAAGAGTTGTTGCGTGAAGAATGGAAAAACAGTTCGCTTTCAGCTGCAGTAAAAGAAAAAGAACTGAAGCAACAGGTGCAATCAGTTTTTTATCAACTCGCATGGCTGCATGAAAAGGAAAGATTGTTGCACTACGCCGACAGCCTGTTTACTGATTTTTATAAACGCACTGAATTACGGTTACAAAAAGGCGAAAGCAATATCCTGGAAAAAGCAACGGCGGAAACACAACTCGGGCAAATAAACATTCAACGTAAACAACTGCAACACGATAAAGCTGTATTGCAATTACAGTTTCAGCTATTGCTTAATACAACCACTGCCTTTTCACCTGTAGTGCAAACATTAAAGATGCCGGTTCAGTTGACAAGTGCGGAATTCAGTTCACATCCATCGATCATACTTGCACAACAACAGGAACGCATTGCTGATGCAACCATTAAAGCAGAACAATCGAAACTGCTGCCTGAACTTTCATTGGGAGTTTTCAGCACAAGTATTAAAGGCATTGGTGCCGATGATAAATATTACAGCAGTGCAAAACGTTTTCAATCGGTGCAGCTGGGTGTTGGAATTCCGGTTTTTGCCAGGGCACAAAAAGCAAAGATCAACAGTGCAAAGTTCAGTAAGCAGATCGCTGCTAATCAATCAGCCATCAGCCTGCAA
>JAKFDY010000462.1:0-14010 GCA_036675885.1 Lacibacter sp.
AACATAGAGATACATATCCGTTGTAAACTGAATGCCTTTTGTCAGCTGTCCTGCCAAACCAGAAAGCGAATTCACAAAAATGAACAAGGCGCTGATGGCAGCTGTTTGTTTCATATCCGCCCAACGCAGCAGCAACAAAACAGGTGATAAAATAATACCGCCGCCAATACCGATCAATCCTGAAAGAAAACCAATCACCGCTCCAATTCCGATTGCAGGCAGTAACGAATGGCTCTTTTGCTCTTTTACCTGGATGTTGCTGAAGAAAAAGAAACGAATCACCGGTAACAACAGCAGCCAGCCCAATATCTGTTTATACACCGATGCATCAATGGTAACTAAACCACCGAAAAATGCAAACGGAACAGATGCTAATGCAAAAGGTAGAAATAATTTCATCCTGAAATAACCACCTCTGTAAAATTGAATGAACGATGTAAGCGACACAAATAAATTCAGCAGCAACGCTGTTGGTTTCATTACATCGGGCGCAATGCTGAAGATAGCCATCAATGCCAGGTAACCACTGGCACCACCATGACCTACCGATGCATATAAGAACGCAACGAAAAATAAAAGAATGTAAAAAAGATAAATAAAGTCCATTGTTATTAAACGGGTAAAAGATGAATGGTTACCGGATCGTTTGCTTGATACTCTTCCTTCTCTCCTTCCAATTGCAATAAGCAGTTAGCAGTTGCAAACGAATTTAATTTATACGATTCCTGTGCTGTTAACGGCAACACTGTTTGTCCTTCATAGTATGCTTTCTGAAAATGTGTTAATCCGGGTGCTTTCTTACAATCCTTCGCCAATACAGTTTGTATTGACTTTAACTGCAAGGGACGTTTTGTTTGAATTGCCAAGGCTTCTGTTACATACTCATAAAAACAAGTAAGCACCGAAGAAGGATTGCCTGGCAAACCAAACACTACTTTTTCATTCTTTGTACCAAAGAACAAAGGCTTGCCTGGCCGCTGTTTTACTTTATGAAACTGTTGCACTACTCCACATTTGTTTGCAGCCTGCAACACAAAATCATAATCACCAACACTTACACCACCGGTGAGCAACACCAGGTCACTTTCATTTAATGCCTGTTGTAAAGTTGCAGTTAATACTTCCGGATCATCTTCAACTTTATAGATTCGATGAACAGGAATATGCATTGATTCCAATGCAGCTGTTAAACTAAAAGAATTCGATTCATATACTTGTCCATACGATAATGCTTTGCCGGGCTCCTGCAATTCATTTCCTGTAACAATGATGCTAATGATTGGATCGGGAATAACGGCTACTTCTGTAACACCAATACCTGCTAAAAAACCAATAGCAGCAGCAGTCAATAAACTTCCTTTTGGTAAAGCCAGTTCACCTGCTTTTATTTCAGAACCTGCCGAACGTACATTGCTGTTACGTTGCAGTTTTTCATCTTCTATAATCAATATTCCGTTTTCTGTTTTCACTTTCTCCTGCATGACCACAGTATCAGCACCTGTTGGAACAGGTGCACCTGTAAAAATGCGGATGGCTTTACCTGCTGCTACTTCAATTGCTGAAGAACTGCCTGCTGCCATCTCACCATCAATCACCAATTCTTTTTGCAGATCATCAAATGCAAATGCATAACCATCCATTGCCGATTGCGGAAATGCAGGAATATCAACTGTTGCATACACATCAGCCGCTAACAGTTTCCCTCTTGCCTGCAATAAAGAAACTGCAACAGGTTTTAATTCTGCTACGTTTGTTGAAATAATATGTTTTGCTTCTGCTACGGTAATCATTTTTAAACGGTTTAAGGCTTAAGGTGTATGGTATAAGGAAAACACACACGAAGTACCTGGCTTTTTCCTTAAACCTTATGCCCTTTACCTTACGGCTTCTTTTATGAAACGGTTTAAGGGCTTAGGGTGTATGGTATAAGGAAAACAAGTTTATGCACAGCTTTCAACTTCGCTGTAATCCGTCCGACGAGGGCGTCTGACGTGGCGTACTTTCCTTACGCCTTAAACCTTACATCTTTCACCTTCTTATAGTCTTCCAACGTATCAATATCAATATCTCCTTTAGGAAAAGGAACAAATGCGGTCTCGTTCAAATACTTTCGAACCAGGCTTTTTGCTCCTGTATCTCCTGTTAATTCCAAAAGTTCCGGGAAAAAACCTTTATTAAATAAAACAGGCGTGCCAAAAGTACCACCATATTTACTGGCAACAATAAGGTTGCCGTTTTTTATATTCGAGTCAATCAAATTGTTTAATAATTCAACTGTTACAAATGGCTGATCAGCTACCATAAGAACGGCAGCTTCAATCTGCGGATTCAATTTCACCAACGTTTGTAATCCGCAGTGGATGGTTGAAGCCATTCCTTCTGTCCAGTTTGCATTAACAACTACTTTGACTGATGTGTTTTTCAATTTATCATTAATCAAATCAGCATTCGCACCTAAAACAACAATCACAGAAGCGGCATCAGATGCCTGCGCCACTTCAATGGAATGTTGCAACAGTGTAGTGCCTGAGTAAACTAATAATTGTTTGGGGGAACCTAAACGGGATGATGCACCTGCAGCGAGTATAATAACTCCGATATGATTTGTATGCGATTTATCATCTGTCATTGCTGCCTGTATTCTGTAGTTCCACTTCATTGCGGGTATGAATACTAACCGGCCGGTTTTTCAAAAAGCCACCTTCTCGATTTGCAAACACAGCTTTTATTTCTGCAAGTACCGCCAATGCAATTTCTTCCGCTGCTTCTGCTCCAATATCAAGACCTGTTGGTCCATGAATCATTTTCTTTTGTTCATCTGTTACAGCAATGCCTTCTTCTTTTAGTTCATCAAACATTCTATCCAATCGTTTCTTTGGCCCGAGTGCACCAATATACCTGAAGTTGATTTGCAGCAATTCCTTCATCATTACAAGGTCGTACTTGTAGTTATGTGTCATCAATAAAAACGCCGTCCATTTATCTATTACAATTTGTTTGATGACGTCTGCAGGTTTTCCTGTGATGAGATGATGAACGTTTGGAAAACGTTGAGCATTTGCATGTGTAAGTCGTCCGTCGGCAACAGTTATCTGCCAACCCAAAACCTTCGTCATTTCTATTAATGGAAAAGCATCATTTCCTGCACCTACAATAATTAAGGAAACAGGTGGTTGCAATAATTCAACAAAAGCAGTCAATTCAAACTCATTGTATTCTTTTATGAAAGAAGATCCGGCTTCGAGCACTGATGATGCATCTTTTCGAACAATTGTTTCTACGTCTGTATTATCAATTTTGCTATAGGAGTTTTCTGCATCAAGAAAAAAACAAGTGCCGGGTTGATGGCCGTGAAAATTATGCAAGGAAAACAAAGTCACTAAAACCGTTTCTCTTCTATATAACTGCGATCGTTCCAGTAATGCAATAGGATTATTCTCATCTTCCGCATCAATCGGTTCAAATAAAATATGAACAATGCCATTACAACCTAACTGCACACCAAACTCAACATCATCTTCTTCCAGTGTATTATACGTAACGAGCTTGTTTTGTTGTTGATGAATGGCCAGCAATGCTTTTCGTAAGGCATCACCTTCTAAACATCCGCCGCTTATTGCGCCTGTCATTCTTCCATCTTCTTCTACAAGCATGCGTGCCCCTGGTCTTCGGTAAGAAGAACCTTCCACATACACAACAGTTGCAAGTGCAGTTTTAATTCCTTTCTGCCGTGCCAGTTTATATGCAGCGATTATTTCGTTTATTTCTTTCGTCATTCTCTGAAGAATGCATTGAACTGTTTAATAATTATGGGCCTAATATTTCTGATAACTTTTTGTATCTGCCTTTAATCCAGGCTGAATGTCTTTAGGCAAAATCGCAGGATATTTATTACCCCATGAATTACGAATGTAATTTGCAACATCTGATGCCTGTTCATTTGTAAGACTGATGCCGGCCATTTCTCCATTATAATCAACACCATTCACTTTCACCGAACCTCTCATGCCTTGAATAATTATTTTTATCAGGCGATTTTTATCAGCCAGGTTTTTTGATTTTACTAATGGAGGAAAAGTTCCTTCAAGCCCGGTTCCTTCCGGCATATGACAAGACATACAATTGGTCTCATATACAGTTTTACCACGTTGCACACTCGCTTTTAAATCAAACGTCTGATTAAAAGAAAGCAACGTTATTGCTGCTATCGACAGTACAAAAGTTACAAGTATCATTTTCATATTCTGCTCACATTTTAGTTATGCTTTTCAAACTCTTTATGATTTCTTTTGGAGCTCAGTTGAAAAAGGCTGATTATAAAATCGTTTTCCTGTATTCTTATACAATGCATTTGCAACTGCTGCAAATATTGGTGGAAATGGCGGTTCACCCAATCCTGTTGGATTAATATCATTCTGTACAAAATGCACATCGATCTTTTTCGGTGCTTCACGATGACGGATCATTCTGTAACGGGTGAAATTATTTTTCTCTGGAACGCCATCTTTAAAAGTGAGTTCGCCATACAATGCATTGCCTATTCCATCAACCACAGCACCCTGCACCATATTAATGGCCGCATCAGGATTAATCACAATACCGCAATCAATTACACTGGTCACTCTTTCCACAAACGGTTGTCCGTCTTTCTTCACAATATCAACCACATGTGCTGCATAAGAGTTATGACAGAAATAAGCAGCTACACCACGACTGTATTGTTTGTTCACTGCACTACCCCAGCCCGATTTTTCTTTCACCAGTTTCAATACTTCTGCATATCGGTCTGCATCGTAGTCATTGTTTTGGCCAACAGGATTTTCTTTCACCCGTTTCAACAATTCCAATCTGAATTCGATTGGATCTTTACCCATTGCTTCTGCCACTTCATCTAAGAACGATTGCTCGGCAGCTGCATTAAAATTAGAGCGTGGTGCTCTGAATGCTCCAATGGTAATATTGGAAGGTATTTCCCAGCCTTCAGCTAAATAATTATCAACTGCACCTGCAGGAAATCTGTTTGCATGAATGGGATGTTCAGGAATACCTCCACCCTTTATATGAAACGCAATTAAATTTTTATTTGCATCAAACGCTGCACGATAAGTAGCAGTATACATTGGGCGATAAATGCCATAGGTCATATCATCTTCCCTGCTGTACACAAGTTTCACCGGCGCTTTTACTTTTCGGGAAATGAGTGCTGCTTCTGTAAACGTATGTCCATATGCTCTCAGACCAAAACCACCACCCATGCGGGTAATTTGTATTTCAATTTTATCAGCTGGCAGATTCAACACTTTTGACAGCGTTGGTTCTATCCAACCAGCTGCCTGGTGCGGCCCAACGATCAATGCTTTCTCATCTGTAATATGCGCAAAACAATTCATCGGCTCCATACAATTATGCGCTAAGAACGGTGCGTTGTATGTACGTTCAATAACCTTTGCTGCATTTTTAAACGCTGTTTCAGGATCGCCATCTTTTCGTAACAGTTGCGCAGGCTTGCTTGCATACTCTTTCATTTTTGCAAGATGCGTGGCTGTACTTTCAATAGCACCCGGAACAACTACTTCTCTTTTTCCGTTTCTGCCTGCCATCGTATCTTTTGTATCACCCTTCGGTTCCCAACTTACTTTCAATTTTTTGCGGGCATTCATTACTTCCCATGTTGTGTTGCCAACAACTACCAAAAGATCGTTGAATGTACGTGTATCGAAACCGGCCTGTTCATATCCATCTTCATACAACTTCAATGTAAACACATCTTTGATGCCCGGCATTTTCAATGTCTCTGTTGCATCAAATGATTTTACTTTCATACCGAATGCAGGTGGATGTTCGATCATGGCGATCAATGTGCCCTCCTGCGTATAATCTAATCCAAACAGCGGTTTGCCTGTAACAATTTTCAACCCTTCAACATTCTTCTGTGAGTTTCGTACAACGGTAAAATTCTTTACATCTTTCAGCTTTACATCTTTTGGTATTGGAATGCCTGCAGCTTTTGATGCGAACTCACCATAAGTTCCTGACTTGCCTGTTTTTTCATGATAGATCATTCCTGCTTTGGTCGTAAGTTCTTCCACCGGCACATTCCATGTTTGCGCTGCTGCTGTAAGTAACATATTGCGTGCAGCAGCACCTGCATCACGAAGTGGCTTCCAATACATGCGGACAGAATTACTTCCGCCGGTAAATTGAGGGCCGAGTTTTGTATTGTCGTGTGGCCCCATTTCTACCACTACTTTTTTCCAATCCACATCCAGCTCTTCCGCTACGATCATTGGAAGAGAAGTCATCACATTTTGTCCAAACTCAGGATTGGGATTAAATATTTTGATAATGTTATCTGATGTTATTTTGATATAACCTGTTAACTCATGCCAGTCTGCAGGAAGATCTGCCGGATTTATTTTATCCTCAAGACTGAACTCTGCCAATCCGCTAAAACTGATCATCAAACCACCACCTGCAAGAAAGGATGATTTTAAAAATGCTCTTCTGTTATAATCTGTTTTGAACTTTTCCATTGTTGATGACTTTTAAAATTTAAAAATTGTGTAGTACGCATTTTTACTTTTGTTTAGCTGCAGTTTTAATTGCCTCCTTAATACGCAGGTAAGTTCCGCATCTGCAGATATTACCGTTCATCGAAGCTTCAATTTGTGCATCAGTTGGGTTTGGATTGCTTTTCAACAATGCAGCGGCACTCATGATCTGGCCGGTTTGGCAATAGCCGCATTGCGCCACATCCTGTTCTATCCATGCTTTCTGCACTGGATGATCACCATTTTCACTCAATCCTTCAATTGTTGTGATCGATTTTTTTGAAACTGCTGAAACAGGCAACATACAGGAACGTACTGCCACATTATCGAGCATAATGATACAGGCACCGCATTGTGCAACACCACATCCGTATTTTGTACCAACAAGATTTAAATGTTCTCTCAACACCCATAGCACAGGCGTTGCAGGATCAACATCAATCGAAACTGTTTTACCGTTTACGTTCAAACTTATTACTGGCATAGCGGAATACTTTTATGAAAGTTAGTTACTGAAAATTTGATTTGTTGAATGCGCAATCAAACAGTTCAACACGATTAAAAACACAGGTTGAAATATATTGATTGTATACACGCACTAAAATTCTTTAGTTTTTCTGTTTAATTGGTATACAGATTACGGATTTACCTACCATAATTACTGATCCGGATGTTTTGAGTAACTACGACGCAGAACCGGATGAACAACCACTGCAAATAGACGAAGCTGATCTAAACCAGTTGTTCTGCAAATGGCAACTTGCGCAATCGTTTCCCTGTTGCTGCAAAAATTGCATTGGCAAGAGCTGCTGCTACAGGCGGTAAAGCCGGTTCACCTAAGCCGGTAGGCGCTTCATCCGATTCAACAAATTGCACCTCAATTTCCGTTGGTGCATCTCTCATGCGTAAGAACTTATAAGTATGAAAATTTGTTTCGGCCACAGCGCCATTCACAAATGTCACTTTCGGGAACATGGCATGACTGATACCATCAACAATTGAACCCTGCACCTGGTTTTCTGCACCGCTTAAATTAATGACACGGCCACAGTTTACTGCACAATACACTTTCTTCACCTTTGGTTGTCCATCTACCATTTGCACATCCACCACCTGGGCAACATAGGAACCAAATGAAAACCAGGTGGAGAAACCTCTGAATACGCCGGGTGTTTTTGAACCCCACTTACTCATCTTCGCAACAAGTTCAATCACACTTTTATATTTCTCCGGATCGTAATTGATTTTTCCAACAGTTTGCTCTTTTGCTTTTTTCAACAACTCCAAACGAAATGCTATCGGATCTTTTTTCAATGCCGTGCATACTTCATCCATAAAACTTTCAGCAACATAGGCCAATGTGTTTGCACCTGGCGCTCTCCACCAACCTGTTGGTGTATTGCTTGTAAAGCCTTGCCCTTCGGCACGGTAATTTGCAATTGCACCTGCAACATAACTGTCGCCACGAACACCACGACCAATGCCAATTCCTGATTGATGCCATGACAATAAATTGTCCGCCGAAAGTGCTGCACGGTATCTCCACATTTCTGCAGGACGATAAAAATCGTTTTGCATATCATCTTCACGTGTCCATTGTACTTGCACAGGACTTTGTGCTGCTGCCGAGATCAACGCAGCTTCCACAGCATTATCGGTCATTAACTTTCTGCCAAAACCACCACCCTGGCGGGGCGATGAAATGGTGATATTTTCTTCCGCTATTCCTAATTGTTTTGATACTTCGGTTCTTACAGCACCTGGCACTTGTGTTGGACCAAACAATTCCACTTTCCCATCTTTCACATTCGCATAAAAATTAAGCGGCTCCATTTGCCCGTGTGATAGTGTTGGTATTTCGTACGTAACATCAAGAAATTTTGCAGCACCCTGTTTCGCTGCATCAACATCTCCATCATTCCTGGCGGGTTCTGTTGGTGCAGGTTTTTCAAGTGCCTTTTTAAACGTTGCAAAATGTTCGGCAGTATTCTCCAGCTTTTCACTTGCGTTCCATTGAATCACCAATGCATCTCTTCCTTTTTTTGCAGCCCATGTAGATGTTGCAAGCACAGCAACTGCATTCTTGATCTTCACTACTTTTTTTACACCTTCAATTTTCAATGCAGCTGCATCGTCTACTTCGCTCAATGTTTTTCCATAAGCCGGCGCACGGCTTACCATAGCGAAAAGCATTCCTTCTCTTCTTGTATCAATGCCAAACAATGGCTGACCGGTTACAATTTTATGTGCATCTACATCTTTCACTCTTGTGCCGATCAACTTAAATTCTTTCGGATCTTTTAATGTTGGTTTAGCCGGCACTTCGAGTTTTGCAGCCGCAGATGCCAACGATGCATAACTCAATTTTTTCCCACTTGCTTTATGGATCACTTCTCCGTTTTCGACGGTGCACTCAGTTACAGGTACATTCCATTGTTGCGCTGCAGCAGTCGTTAACATTTCACGTGCTGTTGCACCAACTGTACGCAACTCTGTAAACCGTCCTCTTACTGAGCCGCTGCCACCGGCGGTTTGTCTGCCCATTTTACTGTGTAATGGTGCCAATTCAACGTTGATTTTTTTCCAATCAACACCCAGCTCTTCTGCAATGATCATGGGCAAAGATGTTTTTACACCTTGACCAATTTCAGGGTTCGGTGCCAATAACACAATGGAACCATCAGCAGCAATTTTGATATATGCATTCGGAGTAAAAATCATTTCTTCCAATGCTTTTGCTTCTGCAGGCAGGTTGAGCAAACTAAAACTGATGAGCATACCACCACCTGATAAAGCAGATACTTTCAGAAAGTTTCTTCTTGAATGTGTTGTTGCCATAATTATTTTTTGCTTTGTGTTTTGGCTGCTAAATGAATTGCTTTACGAATGCGGACATGTGTTCCGCATCTGCAGATATTTCCCGACATCGCATTATCAATATCCTGGTCGGTTGGTTTTGGATTACGTTTTAATAAGGCAGCAGCACTCATGATCTGGCCAGCCTGGCAATAACCACACTGCGACACATCGAGTTCTTCCCATGCCTGTTGCAACGGGTGATCGCCTTTTTCTCTTAACCCCTCAATGGTAACAATGGCATTATTTTTTACGGATGAAACGGGTAATGAGCAGGAACGTATGGCATTACCGTTTAAGTGCACGGTGCATGCACCACATTGTGCCATGCCACAGCCAAATTTTGTACCCACAAGATTTAAATGATCTCTCAGCACCCATAACAGAGGTGTTGCAGGATCTACATCAACCGATAGCATTTTACCATTTACATTCAAATTGATTGCTGCCATAATGGAATACTTTTAGGTAAGTTAGTTATTCTTTAAACCATTAAAACATAAATCAGCTACAATTATATGAATGCCTGTTTTGTGAAGATTAACGGGAACTGGTGAAGGAATTTTATTTATCAGTATCCGTCATTTTTACTGGCCTCACCAACTTTGAGAAGGTAAGTGAGCCCATCTTCCACTTGCCATTTTCCTTAATATATACTTCCGTCACCATAAAAGGATTGATGACTTCGTTTCCTCCAACAACCGCCACTAAGTCGATATCGTTTAACAGGATGGCTGTATTGCCAATGATGTTCACGGAGGCTGAGTACACTTCAGCTTTCTTATACCAGATACCACCGCTTTTAATTACATTGATTTCCTGTTCCTTTCCCCAGCTTCCGCCCATATGCACAAACATAGATTTCGCATGAAACAGCGAGGCCAGCGTATCCGCATTTTTTTCTGACATCCAAAGCCATTTCTTTTTTGAGAGGTTTATGATTTGCTGTTCTTCTACAGAAGGATTGCTTATAGTTTGTTGTGCGGTGCTGCATTGCACAGTCGCAAGCAAAAAACAGAAACCAAGCATAGTTAATTTCATATAGTTGTATTTAAATGTTTAAGATTTAAATCAATTTTAGAGTTCGGTTACTATTTTTCTATTACACAATTGTTGAGCTGTAGAAAAATTATTTACCAACCAGGCTCTGCAATTTTTGAGGATACCTTGCACCCTGTACATTTATTTCAGCCAATACAGTTTCTATTTGCTGTAACTCGGTTGATGATAATTCAATTGAAACTGCTCCAAGATTTTCTTCAAGACGATGCAATTTTGTAGTACCGGGAATTGGTACTATCCACGGTTTTTGCGCCAATACCCAGGCTAAAGCGATCTGCGCATTGGTTGCCCCTTTTTCTTTTGCAATCTTTCCGATTGCTTCAACAACCAACTGATTTGCTTTCCTGTTTTCTTCCGAAAAACGGGGAACCAGATTTCTGAAATCAGTTTTATCGAACTGCGTTGTTTCATTAATGGCACCCGTTAAAAAACCTCTGCCTAAAGGACTGTATGGTACAAAACTAATACCCAACTTTTCAAGCGTTGGTAAAATTTCTGCTTCAGGTTCTCTCCACCACATTGAGTATTCGCTTTGCAGCGCCGTTACAGGTTGTATGGCATGTGCTTTACGAATGGTTTGTACACCGGCTTCACTCAAACCAAAATGTTTCACTTTTCCTTCTGCAATCAGATCTTTTACTGTACCTGCTACCTCTTCAATCGGCACTTCAGGATCAACCCTGTGCTGATACAACAGATCGATCACATCTGTTTGCAAATGTTTCAACCAGGCTTCCACTACTGTTCTTATTCTTGCAGGATGACTGTCTAAACCTTTTGTTGAATCACCATCTTTAAAACCAAATTTGGTGGCAATCACCACTTTGTTGCGATAAGGTTTCAATGCTTTTCCCAACAATGCTTCATTAGCACCTTGACTATATGCTTCGGCCGTATCAAAAAATGTAACTCCCAGTTCCACTGCTTTTTGAATGAGCGCAAGTGCATCTTTCTCATTTGTTGCGGGGCCATAACCAAAGGTTAGACCCATGCAACCTAATCCCAATGCGGAAACTTCTAACCCGTTCTTTCCTAATGTTCGCTTTTTCATACTTTTCTTTTTGCTTTACAAAGGTGGTTTTAATAAACCACCCAAATGGTATACAGATTACTGTTTTACCTACCAAGATTACTGTTTTGGCTATGCTGGTTGGTTAACAGGTCAGGAAAGCTGTAGCTTTGGTAGAGTAAAAAGTTTTGTTATGAATGATATGCGAAGATTTGAAACCATCAACGATTACAATGTTTTCAACAACAACGAAACAAGGCATCCGTTGGTAAGCGTAATTGACTTATCGAAAGCGGCTCCACGCCAGGGTTCACGTATGTACTTTGGATTCTATACCATTTTTTTAAAAGATGTAAAATGTGGTGATTTGGTGTATGGCCGGCACACATACGATTACCAGGAAGGCACATTGGTTTTTATTGCGCCGGGACAAGTGGCAGGTGTAAACAGCAATGGCGAAACTTATCAACCGAAGGGGTACGCATTGGTGTTTCATCCTGATTTAATACATGGCACTTCGCTGGGTCGTCGTATACAGGATTATAGCTTTTTTGGCTATCAATCGAACGAAGCATTGCATTTATCAGAACGGGAACGGAAAATTACTCTCGATTGTTTTTTAAAAATTGAATATGAATTGGAACAGGCTATTGACAAACATAGCAAGCGACTGATTGTATCGAATATTGAATTGTTTTTAGACTATTGTACTCGTTTCTACGACCGGCAATTTATTACCCGTGACAATCCGCACAAAGGCATACTTGAAAAATTCGAGAATTTATTAAACGACTATTTTCAATCAGACAAACCACAAACAGTCGGTTTGCCTTCTGTAGCTTATTGTGCAGGTGAATTGAATTTATCTGCCAATTATTTTGGCGACCTGATCAAAAAAGAAACCGGCAAAACAGCGCAGGAATACATCCAATCGAAAATGATCGATGTGGCGAAAGAACTGATTTTCGATCGAAGCAAATCAGTAAGTGAAATAGCGTATGAATTAGGATTTAAATATCCGCAGCATTTTACACGCCTGTTTAAACAACGTGTTGGACAATCGCCAAATGAGTTTAGAAATCTGAATTAAGGGGAGATGGTGTAAGCTATAAGGTTTAATGTATTGCCTTTCCCCTATACCTTTTTGCCTTTTGTCCTTTACTTTTTTTATCCGTCCGACGAGGGCGTCTGACGTGGCGTACTTCGTACTTTCTTCTATCCTCCAATCCCGATCATACTTCTGTTATGAATCGATTCTGCATTGATATGTTCGAAGTCGGCAGTGAATTGTCCGCCGAGTTCTTTTGCTTTGGATGCAATATTTTGTTGGATGAGTTCTGTTACATCTTCTCCTCCGCGCAATGCACTTAGCAGATCCATTTCTTTTTCTGCAAACAAACAGTTTTTCATTTTACCATCTGCGGTTAAACGCATGCGGTTGCAACTGCTGCAGAAAGGCGCACTCATGGTGCTGATGACAGAAAATGTTCCTGCATGACCGGGAACGATATATCCTTTCGCTGTATCATGTTCTTCATTCTTTAATGGAAGAAAAGAATATTGTTGCTCCACAACCTGTAATATCTGTTGCCAGGTAAATACCTGGTTGCTGGTCCATTGGTTACCGCTGAACGGCATAAACTCAATAAAGCGTACATGCACAGGTGTATCTTTTGTCCATGCAATAAAATCGTTGATCTCACCATCGTTCAAACCCTTCATCACCACCACATTTACTTTTACATGAAAGTTGCGGTTAATGAGCAGTTGAATATTATCAACCACTTTCTGGAACTGATCTCTTCTGGTGAGATGCTGAAAAGTGGCAGCCTGTAATGTATCGAGACTTACATTGAGTGAACGCACACCTGCTTCTTCCAGCACATCAACAAACTCATGCAATCTTGTACCGTTGGTAGTGAGTGTAAGTTTAACGGACAACTTTGCTAAACGAAGAATAATATCAGCAGCATCTTTTCGTACCAATGGTTCGCCTCCTGTTAAACGTATTTTTTTTACACCCAGTTGTACAAATGTTTTTGCCAACAATTCAATTTCATCTGCCTGCATCAGGTTCGCCTGCTTGGTAAACTCATAATCTTCTTCCGGCATGCAATAGAAACAACGCAGGTTACAGTTATCGGTTAACGATATCCGTAAATAATTATGTACACGATTATATTTGTCGATCAACATTTACTTTATTTTTATCGTCATTGCGAGGAACGAAGCAATCTTTACAATGACAGATTGCTTCGCCAAACAGCAAGGCTCGCAATGACGAACCCTTAATGACGTTCGTTATATTAGTTCAACTGCAACGATTCCTTTCTTTGTACAACTTTCAACTCATCTCCCACTTTAATGATTCCTTCGTTCTTGTATAAAATATTCTGTCCGAAATACACTTTATTATTTCCTGTTCTGTAAGTTGACAATGTTTTCAATGGCTCTTTAGCGGTGATGCCGGTTTCCTGGTCGGTGGTTGTTATCACACATCTTGCACAAGGTTTTACTGCATAAAATGTTGTT
>JAKFDY010000463.1:0-16240 GCA_036675885.1 Lacibacter sp.
TTGAGAACCGTTCTTTATAAAGTGTAACTACTCTTGTTGTGCCATCAGGTTTTTTAACCGTTACAAGAAGTTTGTCTGTTTTCATTTCACTCATCACACTATCAACTACTAACATGGCTGAGTTGCCGGTTTGCACAACTTGCTTACCGGGTTCCTGGATGGCAACAATTTTATCACCGGGATTAATGGCTCCGCTTTTAAATGCCGAACTGCCTGGTTGTAACCGATCAATTACCACATCACCATTGTCATTTTCATTTACTTCAAAACCAAAACGCTTGTGTGTTTGTCCAACTGCCTCATCAAAGTTTTCTTTTTCTTCTTCCGGTAAAAAAACAGTATGCGGATCATAACAGTTCGCAAGCACTTTACAAAAAAGGTTGCTGACAAATTCTTCAATATGACCTGGCTGCAATGCTTTAGCCATTTTTTTCTGGGAAGATGTTTGTATCCGTTTACGAAAAACATTTTCCAAACTATCGATCAATTTCTTTTGTGTTGCCCGTTCAGGAAATTCAACCAAAATATCAGTTATCATGTCCAGAGTTTGCCACTTTGCCTGCTTATACAGCTTTTGTTGTTTGGCACTAACTGATGTTGCGAATGAACCGTCATCTTTCAACACAACTTTATCCGGCGTTGTAAAATTAAAAGGAGTTTTACAAATGAGTTGAATTAATGAATCGTTTTGACGAACACGTTTGTTCATGATGGCAACAGCTGCCTGCAGGAAATTTGTTTTGCGTTGAAGAATCTCTTCATCAAGCGTATTTCTGAAAGCTGAAAGTGTTGCAATATCATCCGCCTGGAAAATAAGTTGATCTTTATCTGCCGTGGCTATGAATTGTTGAAATAAATATTGACTGAAGGCATCATTCAATGGCTTTGGTTGAATATGGAATTTCTCTACCATTCTTGTAATAAGAAAAGCCTGTTGCATTGCTTTTGGAAAATCCTGGGCACAGACAGTAAAGATGTTGGTAGCAAAAAAGAGGATCAGCAATAAACCCTTCATTTTAAATGGTGTGTTTTTGGTCAGGAAAAATAATTGAAATCTCTGGTTTTTTGCGGGTTTGTGGATTAATAGTCGACCAGTTTTTGCAACATTTCATGCAGCCTTGCTTTTGCCACCCTTCGACTTCGCTCAGGGCGAGCCAGCTATTAATAATTTATCAACTTCTGCATTACTTCATCTAACCTCGATTTCGCCATAAAGTTATTTTCAAGTTCGATATTGAAAGGTATTGGTGTATCTAAACTGGCACAACGCATCACCGGTGCATCAAGTAATTCAAAACAATGTTCAGCAATCCATGCTGCAATTTCTCCTCCAATACCTCCGATCAAGGTGTCTTCATGCAACAATAACACACGACCGGTACGTTGCACAGCTGCACGGATGGCCGCATAATCCAATGGGGCGAGCGAACGCAGATCAAGAATATCAATGGAAATTTCCGGGTGCTCAGCTGCATAATCTTCGGCCCAATGCACTGCTGCACCATACGTAATGATCGCTATTTCATCGCCACTTCTTACATGACGAACCTTGCCAATTTCAATTTCATAGTATTCTTCAGGCACTTGTCCACTTATTGCACGATACAATGCTTTGTGTTCAAAATATAAAACAGGATTGGGGTCATTGATAGCAGCGATCAGCAAACCTTTTGCATCCATCGGCGTTGATGGATACACAATTTTCAACCCCGGTGTTTTGGTAAACCATGCTTCATTGCTTTGCGAATGAAATGGGCCAGCACCAAGACCACCGCCCGTGGGCATACGTATCACCACATCTGCATGTTGTCCCCAGCGGTAATGGATCTTTGCGAGATTATTAACGATCTGGTTAAAGCCCACCGTTACAAAATCGGCAAACTGCATTTCCATGATGCCTTTATAACCCTCCAGACTTAAACCCAATGCAGCACCAACAATAGCGCTTTCACAAATAGGAGTGTTACGCACACGTTCTTTACCAAACTCCTGCACAAAGCCTTCTGTTATTTTAAATGCACCACCATATTCAGCAATATCCTGTCCCATCAATACAAGATTAGGATGTTGGGTCATGCTTTGATGAAGAGCTTCTTTGATAGCATCAATAAAACGCTTTTCGCTGCCTGCTGCTTGCTGCACGCTTCCTGATTCGAAAGCATTGCCTTTTGCTTGCAGCGAGTAGCTTGTAGCTGGCAGCTCTTTGAAAAGATCATCCAACTCTTCTTCCGTATCGATCTCGATTGGTTTGGCTTGGCTTGCCAACAGCAGTTCGCTGTCAATTAAGTTTTTTAATTCGGCATGGATTGATGATATATCTTCTTCTGTTAACACTGCTTCACTAAGCAAATACGTTTCAAAATTTTTGATGGGATCTTTTTCTTCCCATATCTCAAACAAATGTCTGGGTACATATTTTGTTCCGCTGGCTTCTTCATGTCCACGCATGCGGAAGGTCATGCACTCAATCAAATATGGTTTCTGATGTTCAATGCAAAAGTTGCGAACACCTTTAATAGTATCGATCACCGAAAGAATATTATTTCCATCGATCTTCACGCCATCCATACCATAACCTCTTGCACGCTCCACTAAACTTTCGCAACGGTATTGTTCATTGGTGGGTGTGCTCAAACCGTAGCCATTATTTTCAATAATAAAGATCACGGGCAAATCCCACACAGCGGCCACATTCAATGCTTCATGAAAATCGCCTTCGCTTGTACCACCTTCGCCGGTAAACGCTAATGATATCTTTTTTTCTTTTTTGAGTTTATGTGCCAGTGCCACACCATCAGCAATTGCTAACTGCGGGCCAAGATGTGAAATCATACCACACACATGGTGCTCTTTGCTGCCGAAATGAAAACTGCGTTCCCTTCCTTTGCTGTAACCTTCTTTGTTGCCCTGCCACTGCATAAAGAGTTTGTGCAAGGGCATATTGCGGGTGGTGAACACGCCGAGATTGCGGTGCAGCGGCATGATCCATTCGTCAGAATCCAGCGCCAGCGTGGCTCCAACAGCAATTGCTTCCTGGCCAATTCCACTAAACCATTTGCTAATTTTTCCCTGCCTGAGCAATAAAAGCATCTTTTCTTCGATTAATCTTGGGTACAGCAAGCTCTTATAAATACCCGTTAATTCAGTGTTGGTAAGGTTTTTGCGTTCGAAGAGCATTTTAAAATTCAATGTCTGATGAAAAACAAAGTTCAGGTTTCGTTCCGTTTAAAAAAGGAATTTCTTTTACTAATGTTTGTAATCGGTTGCCAGCTTCCGGCAACAATCAAGGCACAGGATCAACCTGCTGATAACAGCAATGCCAGGGTTTTTATTAAAAAAGCCGAGTTAAAGGTGAAACAGCAGGGTAGTAACTGGCAATTTGCTTTCCCCCGCATTCAGTTCAGGTCAGCATTAAAAGTAACCAACAGTAATGGAGCTGTGGTAAAAGCAGTAATGGTTGATGAGGGGTTAGAAGCCATCAACGTTTCGCTCAACAATCTGCCAAAAGGCATTTATCAATGTGTGTTGGAAAACCGAACCCAAAGGTTTGCAGCAAGAGTAATGGTCCGGTAATTTATTTGGTCTCTTTCCCTTCTTCTTTCAGCACCATTTTGTGTACGATGGAATTGACGATGGATAAACAAATACTGAACAGCAATGCATACCAGAATCCATCAACAATAAATCCTTTTACAAAATATGCATCGAGCAGGATGATGCAGGCGTTGATCACAAAGAGGAACAGGCCCAATGTAAAGATGGTGGCAGGCAATGTAAACAATACGAGAATTGGTTTAACAACCGCATCTAGCAACGCCAATACAAACGCCACCGCAATAGCAGTAAAGAAATGATTGATGCTGATACCCGGTAACAGGTACGCTAACACAAAGGCGTTAACTGCGGTTATGAGAACTTTTAAAACGAATTTCATACGTAAATGCTTTCTGATAAAGGAAAATAAAGATACTATTTACTGCTAATGATTTTTTGAAATTATATGAAAGTAAAAAACCGGCTTGCTTTCAGATAAACAAGCCGGTTGGCCTTACATAATTTGGTTGACTTACTTTATGTTGAATGAAACCCGTGCAAACACAAACCTTCCATTAAAACCCATTTGCTGTACACGGCGGCTGTACATAAACCTTCCTGACGACATGTTGCTTGAATGCTTGTGCAGATCCTGGTATTCATCAAACAGATTATTAGCACCAGCTGTTATTGTAAAGAACCTGCTGATCTCATAACTAACAGAAAGATCTGTTACTGTTTTTGGTGCAAACTCCTGGTCAAGTGTTTCACGTTGGTTGTTGTTGAACGCATTCATTGGGAATGCACCGGGGTTAGCAGGATTTATTGTTGGGTCGAGATAAGTAACTTTTCCAAAATAAGCAGTACGTAACATCACTCCTAATTTTTTGAACTTATAATTCAACATAAGACTTGCTTTTGATTGCGGGTTGGCCACTTCAATACGACTTTGATCTTCACGATTAAAATAACTACCGAGCTGACCACTATTGATTAATACCTGGCTTGCTTTGATGATGGGTTTTCCATCAGCCCCTTTGCGAACTTCGTTCTTAATAAATGTTGCAGCTGCAGTAAAACGGAATTTGTGATCTCTTCCAATGTTGAATGAGTAATTCACAACAGCCTCTATTCCTTTATTACGTGTATCAATTGCATTGGTAAAGAAGTTGGCTGTTTGAGCACCGGCAGAATCTAACGCTGCCTTTAATGCCGGATCTGTACCTCCACTAAAATTGTTGGTTAATACAATCCTGTTATTAATATTAATGATGTAACCATCAACTGTAATTTCAAGACCAGGTAAAGGTTTTGCTGTAATGCCTGCACTGTAGTTTTTACTGGTTTCCTGTTTCAATTGAGGAATACCAACAATATTTGCTGGTCTGCTTCCATTTGGAAATGTTCCGCTTTCAGTTGCTACCAATCCGCTTGGGCCTGATACAAACAACGTATTTGTTTTTGCATAAAAACGTTGCTGCATACTTGGCGCTCTGAAACCTGAACTTGCTGCTGCACGAATAGTAAACTTATCAGCAATCTTATAGCGAGAAGCAAGTTTGTAATTCAACGTGCTGCCAAAGTCGCTGTAGTTTTCAAAACGCAAAGCGCCTTCCACCATCCACTCACGGGTGAAATCCTGCTCCACATCTGCATACAATGCAATGTTGTTTCTGCTGAAAGTTCCTGCAAACGGAGGTGTAAAGCCTGCAAATACCTGTGCGCCTGCTGCTGCACCTGAAGGAACATCATAATTTTTGTATGATGATTCTTCACCTGCTTTTTGTCCGTATTGATCAACTCTCAGTTCAGAACCAAACGCCAGGTTCATTCCATGAAGTACATTAAAGTTTCTGCTCAAATCGATGTTAGAGGTAATTTGCTGAAACTTCAATTCACCTGCATCAAATTTTGTTTGTGCATTAGTAGGTGTCTGTATCGCAAACTGTGAATAGTTTACAGAATTATCAACTGTAAAACCAAATGTATTTACACCAAATGTTTCGCTGAAGCTTGCATTCCATTCGCCCACTTTTCCTTCAAACGCTGCAGATACAGAATAATCCTGGATGTTTGTTTTAATGAGCGGAAGAAATCCTTCGGGATAAAGTTCCAATGCCTCGCCTCTGTATGTAGAACCTGCGCTACCGAATATTGAATTGGGATAACGGTAAAAGCCGGCCGCCTCACCATTTTTCTTATTATATCCGCCAAACACATTCAAATTCCAACCACCACCTAAAGGAAACTGGCTGTTAACCATTAATGAGCCACCTGCAATTTTTGAATTACCAATACGCATATCAAAGGTGTTGCGGTTGGTACCTCTTGCACTCATGATGCTGTCGTCTTTATTTTGTCCACCAACTGATGGATAGATCTGTCCGGTGTATGTACCGGTACGATTACTGAAATCACGCAGAGTATATTCACCACTAAAATTCATGTAACCCTGATTTTTAAATCCAATACCATAATTCAACCCTGCCTGGAAGGTGCCACCATCATTCACTTTTTGGTCCGGAGCTTCGCCCCTGTTTGTGGTTTTAAACAATGCATAATCTTTTGGATAGGCAGTGATGTTTTGTCCGTAAGAAACACTGCCGCCCAATACACCTGTGCTTTTTTTCAAAACAATATTTATTACACCAGCTATGGCGTCGCTTCCGTATTGTGCGGCCGCACCATCACGCAACACTTCCACACGTTCAATAGCGGTAACGGGAATAGCTCCAAGATCAGTTCCCACCTGTCCACGGTTTACAGTACCGTTTACATTTACCAATGCACTTTGATGACGTCGTTTACCATTGATCAAAACAAGGATCTGATCGGTACCCAAGCCTCTTAATTGCGCAGGGTCCACATGATCAGTTCCATCAGCAATGGTTTGCCTGCTGCTCTGGAAGGATGGAGCAACATAAGTAAGGATCTGGTTCAAATCTGTCTGGCCCACCTGGTTGGCAATTTGTGTGATGGGGATGATATCAACTGCAACAGGTGTCTCTGTTCTTGTTCTGCTGAGATTGCGGCTGCCAACCACAACAATGTCGGTTAACTGTTCTGTTGGTACAAGCGAAATTTCAAGACCGGTTGTAGCATTTCCGATAGCAATGTCTTTGCTCTCGTAACCAACATAACTTACTGTAATTGTTTTTACCTGTGCAGTAACAGACAACGAAAACTCACCCGCTGCATTGGTGCTTGTACCACCTGAACCACCTTTTACTACAACAGATGCTCCCGGCAATGGTTGTTTTGTTTTGTCGTCTTTTACTGTACCTGTAATAACTTTTTGTGCCACTGAAAAGATGGGCAGAAATAATAACACGATGTAGAAGATTCTCTTGCTCATATGCTTTTGCTTTAGTTTACGTTTAATAAAAACCGTACGGAAAAACAATGTGAACAGAAGGAGAAGTCAGGAAAGGAATTTCACATAGGTAAGAAAGCCAGGTAATTTCTTTATGAAATTTAAGCATTAAAACCCGAAAAAAGATGGCTGGCAATTATTTATTTTTCGACGGTGCAGAACAGGTATCGGTGAGTAGTATGCGTAAAAAATAAAAACATCTTAATGATAAGATGCTTTTGTTGATATAGTGTATAAATTAATTATACAACTACGAGTTCATAAAATTTTTCCGGATGAAGATATTTATTCGCCAGCTCCTGCAATTCTTTTGCTGAAATGGTTTTGATGATGTTTACTGATTTATAAAAATAATTTTCATCAAGGTCATTCAGAATTAAATTTTTCCAACGGCCAATGATATGAAACGGACCATCCAGATCACCAAGGATTGTACCGATGAGATAATTCTTTACCAATTGCAGTTCTTCATCATCCACCAGTTCTTCACGGAGATCTTTCATTTCATTATACACTTCAGTAATGGTTGCTTCACTCACATCTCTTCCTGCTTCGGTGCTGATCATCCATGCCGTGGTAGAAATATGATTGAGAATATAACTGTGAATGCCATATGTATATCCTTTGTCTTCACGAATATTACTCATCAACCGTGAGCCAAAGAAACCACCAAACAGGGTGTTCAACACCTGTACGGGTTGAAAATCGGGGTGATGACGGTTCGGGAATGGCTGTGCCAAACGAATTGCACCTTGCACACCATTCGGATCATTTGCTATTCTGTATTTCTTTTCAGCAGCAGATGTTACCGGGTGAAGAATAGTTGGAATCTCTTTTTGATTCAGCGGCAGCTGACCAATTGTTCTGTTGAGCTCCTGTTCAAAATCGGCAGGCAATAATCCCGCAGCAAAGATGATACACTTGCCTTCGGTATAATATTTTTTATAGAAAGCCTGCAGTTGTTCCTGCTGTAAAGCATCGTAATCTTCTTTGTTGCTGTAGACACCGTATGGATGATCTTTACCAAACACATATTCATCAATCAAACGACCAGCAACAAAATCACACTTTTTTAAGCTTACTGTCAAGCGCTGCTGCATGTTCTGCTTGTAAATATCCAGTTCGTGCTGCGGATAAATTGCATCGGTGATCATTTCAGCGATCACAGGTAAATGTGTTGCAAAATGACGATCGATACAATGCAATACAATGTTTGCTGTTTCATTGTAACAACCACGGCTCAGGTGTGAACCATAGTAATCAAAATGCTCGTTTAACTGAAAAGCTGTTTTGCTTTTGGTTCCGTTTTTAATAAGATAATTAGTAGCTGCTGCTATATTATTCTGTTGTTCGAACCAGTTGCCGGCGCTGAACACCAGTTCCAGACTCAATACTTCCTGTGTACCTGCATTTACGGCATATACTTCCACGCCATTATCCAGTACATATTTATCGTATGGCTTCAGTTTAAGATCGAACTCAGTGGCGTCTTTTATTACTGGAGCTATGCTTCTGTTTAATTGTTCGGTTACTACACTCATGTTCTTAATTCTTGCTTAAATAATACAATGTATTACTGTTATTCTCGTTGAATATCTTTTTACTTTCTTCCAATAACTCCTGTGCAGTTATGCTTTGGTAACGTTGCAGTTCATCGTTCATCAACTCCGCATCACCCAACAGTTCATAATAAGCCAGGCTGCTGGCACGGCTCATCACACTCATATCTTCAAACAAAATAGTGCTTTCTGTTTTGTTGATCACTTTTTGTAATTCCTTCTCATCAACCAGCTCCGTCTTCATTTTTTCCACTTCTTCGTTCACTGCTCTTTCAGCTTCTTCAATGTTCACACCTTTCACCAGTTTACCTTCAATGGTAAGCAAGCCATTATCAATACTGCCAAAGTGATAACATTCAATATTGCTGAAGAATTTCTTTCCCTTCACCAACGATTCATATAAACGGCTACTGGCACCACCGCCTAAAATATCAGTGATGAGATCAGTTACATAATATCCACGCTCCAGGCGTGATGGCATGTGCCATGTTTTTACAAATGCATCAAGCGGTACATCTGCTTTTACTTCCATGCGGCGTGCTTCTGTTTGTGCAGGTTCTTTCGGTAACTGACGAACATATTTTTCTCCCGAAGGAATAGAACCAAACCATTTTTCTGCAAGCTGCAATACTTTTTCTGTTTCAACATTACCAGCTACTACCAAGATGGCGTTGGATGGAGTGTAGTGCTTAAAGAAAAAATTCTTTACATCCTGCAGTTGTGCTTCTTCAATATGCTTAAGCTCTTTACCAATCGTCATCCATTTATAAGGATGTTGTTTATACGCCATCTCCCGCATCTTATGCCACACATCGCCATAAGGTTTGTTGAGATAATGTTCTTTAAATTCTTCACTCACCACTTTGCGTTGCACATCTAAACTTTTTTCACTGAACGCAAGACTCAGCATACGATCACTCTCCAGCCAAAAAGCTGTTTCAATATTTTCTGCAGGTAACTGGCAATAGTAATTGGTGAGATCGTTTGTTGTGTAAGCATTGTTTTCGCCACCGGCCAGTTGCAACGGTTCATCGTAATCAGGAATATTGATGGAACCACCAAACATCAGGTGTTCAAACAAATGTGCAAAGCCGGTACGGTTTTCTTCTTCATCACGTGCACCCACATCATACAACACATTTACAACAGCCATTGGTGTGGCAAAGTCTTTATGGATCAGCAGTCTTAAACCGTTCGAAAGTATATAGCGTTCAAATTTGATCATTGTTATTCGTTTATATCATCGCACAAAAAAAGAAGTAACCCACCCCAACCCCCTCCCAAGAGGGGACGTAAAATTCGGTAAAAAACAAATGACGAAGCGGCTTACTTTAAAATACTGCCAATTTTTAACTCAAACATTTGTGGCAGTGTATTCCGGAAGATGAGGATATGCACTTTTTGTCCGGGGTTTTGCAATAATGCTTTGTATTGACTGATGTTGTTGCTGAAATTTGTTTCGATCCCAAAAATAATATCGCCAGGCATAAGGCCTGCAGCCTCTGCAGGCGAGCCTTGCTGAATTTCAGTGATCACTATTTTTCCATCAATAAAATAATAGTTCATGCCCGTATATGAATAATCAAACGCATCACGCATATGTGTATTGGGCGTAAGATGAATCAGCCGTTCAGGATAGTTGAGCACAATATTAAACCTGCGTAAGAGATCGCTTCCCAGCAAACCTTTTACCGATGGATAACCCAATACATTTACTGAATCGAAATACAAATGCAAGGGAATTTTTTTAAACTTATACGGACCAATGTACATCCTTTTCACTGTTGTAAGTCGCATACTGATCTTTCCGATTAAACCTTCTACCTGTGTATTTACAGATTTTCTTGTTTTGCTGATTAACACACTATCTTTTAAAAACTGTTCTGCAAGCAGTAACGATAAGCCGGCTCCTGTATCAAAATAAAAGTTCAACAGGTAGCTGCGTTCGTCCTGCACAAGATGCTGTGTAATGGGGATAGTTGCAAAAACTGGTTTTAAAAAAGTACCCCGCTTCGGATATTTGTAAGTACCGGGCATGTACACACTCATCATGTGTTTGTCGTAATCAAGTGCAACAATATACCTGCGCAGGAACGAAAACCCAATAATACCATCTACCCGCAAACCATACACTTCGGTAAGTATCTGGTAATCGTTGATGTGAAAATCAAGATTAGCAACGTCAAGACCCGGGAAATGCAGCGTTCCGTTCCGATAATAGTTGATGTTTTTCGATCCACCAATTCCCCGCACTGTTCTGTCGCTTGTTTCAAGTGGAAGTTTGTAATAAAGAGCCGTTGTTGTGTCGAGCGAAATACCTCCACTGCCGGTATCTAAAATAAAATTGAGTGTATCAGGGAGGTCATTCAGTGTGGCATGCAAAATAATAATACCCCCTGTCAGCTGCTCAAACTCAAAACTCGTGAGCAAACGGGCGGGTGGGAAATCATTGTTTTGGGCCGACAACTTCAAACAAAGCAGTAATAAGCATATCGTTTTGGTCAACTTCACCTCTCAATATTAATGGAAACTAACCGAAAAGACAACCGAAATAGGATGAACGCTTCGTGGTTGGTAAAATATCAGGCTGTAACTTCGCAAATAGTCAACAGGCAATAAGCAATAGGCAAACAAAGATCAAGGCTTTGCATATTGCCAATTGCTTATTGTCTATTAATTTTTGAAACTCCAGCACATGAACCTCAACGATCTCTATCAGAAAGCCTCCAACTTTGAGTTTTTAAGTATTGAAGAAGGCATGTATCTTTTTCAACACGCTCCGCTCACAGAGCTGATGTTTGTGGCCGATGAATTACGTAAGCAACAAGTGCCGCATGGTAAAGTAACCTGGCAGATCGACCGGAATGTAAACACCACCAATGTATGTATTGCCAATTGTAAGTTCTGTAACTTCTTCCGCATACCCGGCCATCCTGAAGCATACATCACCGATATTGAAACCTATAAAAAGAAGATCGATGAAACCATTCGTTGGGGAGGTGATCAGTTGCTGTTACAAGGCGGACATCATCCTGATCTTGGTCTTGATTTTTATGTAAACCTGTTCAAACAACTCAAAGCATTATATCCGAATATTAAACTGCACACACTCGGGCCACCCGAAGTGGCGCATATTACCAAGCTGGGAAAAAGTACACATCACGAAGTATTGAAAGCCCTGAAAGAAGCCGGTATGGATTCATTACCCGGTGCAGGTGCAGAAATTTTGATTGATCGTGTTCGTCGTTTGATCAGTAAAGGAAAATGTGGCGCACAGGAATGGTTGGATATTATGCACGAAGCACATAAGCTCAACATCACAACAAGTGGTACGATGATGTTTGGTCATGTGGAAACATTGCAGGAACGTTTTGAACATTTGGTGAAGATACGTGAAGTGCAAAGCCGCAAACCTGAAGAAGCAAAAGGTTTCCTTGCATTTATTCCATGGACCTTCCAGGATGTGGATACATTGCTTGCAAAAATTCGTGGTGTACATAATTTAACTACGGCTGAAGAATATGTACGCATGATCGCTATGAGCCGTATCATGTTGCCGAATGTAAAAAACATACAGGCGAGTTGGTTAACCGTAGGTAAACAAACAGCACAACTTTGTTTGCAGGCAGGTGCTAATGATTTCGGAAGTATCATGCTCGAAGAAAATGTAGTGAGTGCTGCAGGCGCACCGCATCGCTTTACGTATAAATCTATACAGGAAGCCATTCGGGAAGCAGGTTTTGAACCACAACTCCGCACACAACAATACGAGTGGAGAGAATTACCGAATGTGATTGAAGAACAGGTGGTGGATTACTGATGAGATAGTTGATAGAAACACGGATGACGCAGATTCATGCGGATGATAACAGATAAGAACAGCCGATGCGATGCATCGGCTGTTTTAGTATAAGGTGTTAGATCATTATAACTGATTACGTTTTTAATAATTCCAGATCAATCGAATTGAATAACCATATTGTTTTTCGAATGGAAATGGTCCGTGTATTTGCTCACTATCATTGCTTAAACGGATATAAATGCCTAAATCCGGACTCATCCATGCAGGAGTTGATGACCACCAATGGCCCCACATTCCTTTATAATCAAACGTTGCCCCAGGTAAGCGTGCGCCACCGGGTAAGCCATTAAACCCACTACTATTTGTTGCTCCAGTATTTGGAGTGTTCCATAAAGTAGTTGATTTCAATTTACCTCCAGCAACAGCAGATCCTCCCAATGAATCGATCATTGCCACCCATTCTTCATCGTTTGGAACATGCCATCCTTCAGGAGCAATTCCTCTTGGGTCATTCATAGCATACCAGTTATATAATTTACCGTAAGTTGTTCCATTTGCAGTTTGATTTTCATAGTAGCACCATGCACCAGTTGTAAGATTTGCCCAGGCAACAGGGTCTTGTACTTGAGGTATTGAGTCGCCATTTTTGTAATGTGTAACATCTAGGTTTTTACTGATCCAATGTTTGTTTGCAATTTTTATTACGGGATACACATTACCATCAATATCTGTTAAAGATGTTGGAGTTGGCGGCGGAGGGGGAGGTGGAGGTGGTGGTGGTGGAACAGTAACAGAGTCTGTAATAAAGGATTGTTCTGCACTGTAAGATCTTCCATAGTTATTTCTTGCAAAGGCACGTACATAATATCTTTTGTTTGGTTTTAAATTGTATAGATGAGCAGAGAAAGGATTATTTCCAAGAGATGTTGATGATCCTAATATATTATCATTTAAAGAGACGTTATCAGTTGTGTCCCATACGAAGCCTCTTTCTATTACAGCAGAACTTCCTTCATTGGAAATCGTACCCCATAAAATCGCAGAAGTAGTATCAATAGAAGAAATGGAATCGAGAAGAACTACTGGAGCGCTAAAAGTCTTGGCAGTAAAGCTGATTTCATTGCCATATGCAACACCAACATCATTTACAGCAAAAGCTCTTACATAATATATTGTGTTTGATTCAACAGGAAAAACAATTTCAGTTAATCCTAACTGTGTGTTTGAATAAACTGTTTCCACCCGATCGTTTGGATATGTTGGATTTGGACTTTTACTTACGCATAAACCAAATTTTGAAATATACGATCCTCCATCGCTTAAAACTACTATATCAGCACTTGCTTGAGGGTTGCCATCTACATTTTTAACCGCTATTGTCTTTAATACTGGTAAACAAGGTCCCCACGTCAACGTATCATTACACCACTTTAAATATTGTCCATTGGTTCCCTTGGGTAGTGTTGTCCATTTGCTGCCATCCCAATATAACATTTGCCCAGCCTGTGTGCCGGGAGGCATACCATTGCCTGCAGTATTCGCATATAATGCATAGGGCACACTCAATAGTTGCGTAGTACCTGTAATTGTATACGATGTGCCACCTGCAGGATCTGTTTCCGATTTAATAAAAAATGGTCCGTTTGCCCATGGTATGGAGGAAAAAGTTCCGCTCTCTACCGTACCGCCCCCTATTTCAATTGTAAGCAAACCGTTTTCGTTCGTAGTGGGTGTATGCCGTTCGGCATATATTGCTGTACCACTTGAAGATCCTTGCAATATGCTTATGCGCATACCCACCTGTGTAGAACTTACTAATCCATTAGAACTATTTCGTACCACAGCCTGGTAGCTGATCCGTTGTGGTGCCTGAGCAATGAGTTGAGTGTGTACCAGTGACAAAAGGAAAAGGGTAACTATTAATCTCATGTTATTTTGCTTTAACTATTTTGAATGATTTTAATTGACGGCTTTTATTTTGAATCGTGAGTATAAACAAGCCCTTTGGATAATTACCTAATTCTATTTCAGTTAATACATTTCTGATTTGTGCGCTTTGCAACAGGTTGCCTTCACCATCATACAAAAGGTACCGGTAACTGTTTAAAAAAGGATCACCGATTTTTAATTGAATTTTATTGATTGCAGGATTTGGAAAAACTGAAGCAGACAAAATCATATCGATACGGGGCAATGCAGTAATAACTGAAATCTCGTAAGGTGATTGAAGACCTCCTGATAAAGAACCTCCCGGCCCTTTACTGTCAGGTATAACGAGTTCTCCAACACTATAGGTTATACTACCGTTTATGCCGGTAGCTTTCCCCCCGGATGTTGCTGTGTTTTGTTGAGCGTGAAGAAGATGACAGGAAAAAAAGAGAAGATGGATTATAAGCAGGTAGCTTTTCATAAAACAGATTTATCCATAAAAATAATCAGAAATATAAAAAACTAAACCCTTTTTTTACAGGCGTGTAGTTAAAGTGATTAACTGTGCTTCTATGTCGTTGTTTGTTTAAGAGATTCAACACACTTTCTTATCGGTTGATGTCCCCACCATCCCAAGCAAGCATTTATCGAAGTAAACTATAATACCTCCAAGGCTTTCTCAAACTACAACGACTTATCAATTTTCACCACTTCAGCCAATGCACCTGTTCCTTTTACACCTGATGTAAATCCTGAATTTAAACCATACTTCACTACACCTTCTGTACCGCCAAGCGTACCACCAGCACTTCCATTTCCACCTGCCAATACAAAAGGTGTATCGCCAATTTTCACGGATGCCTTACCCATGATTCCCACATCACTAAACTCATTGTTGTTATCAAATGAAACGTACACCATCGCTTTAATGTCAGCACCACCGGTGTTAGCAAAAAACTTTGCCTTCGCACCAACACCTGCAGCCAGTGTTGTTGTTCCTGTTCTGAAATTGTGTTCGTAGCTGGCCTGGTAAAGTTTACCTACTTCAAGTGCATACTTATTACAGTCGGCTTTTATCTTGGCCACTTTCACATCTACTTCAATATTCAACCATTGCGGACAACTGAGATCAAGGTTTCTCGAAGAAGCAATTAAGCTATCGGCCTCAGCAGTGGTTAGACTTGTATTACATTCCATCGGCGGATCTAGAAACTGGCCGCTGCCCCAGCACTGACTCAATACAACGAAATACTGTTGCAGGTTATGATAAACCAGAATTTTATTTCCTGCACTTGGGTCGAGTGATACAATATTGATGAGATCGTTGAGGTATTCTCTCCAGATGCCCAACGCCTGTTTACCTCTTTTTGTAACAAACGCATTGTACTCGGCTACAAAAGCATCCATGATCGGTTTCTTGATGTCGCAGCATTTTTTTATGTAGGCTTCGTATTCACCATGTGTGGCACCTGCAGGTGCCGAAGGGCATTTCACTGCCATCAGCTTTGTATGATAATCGTCGAGCATAAGCCTGATATGATTCACATCAAGTTCATTAAGCACCAAAAGTTCTTCTGATGTGTACACTTCATGCAAATCTTTCAGCAAAGCTTCCACATAATCAGAATAAATGCTGGGCATTTGCTCTCCGTCTCTTTTTATTTCTTCGGGGGAAAGTTGTGTCTTGCTGTTCCAGTAAAGCATTTCTTCAGTAACTGATTGACCAAATGATTCGCCTTTTATTTTGGCTTCTGCTGTTTGATCTGTTGTTTCGGGAAGAGAAGGAACTTTAAAATTTTCAAATGAGAGTTCGCCAAAATAATTACGCTTTGGAACATTGCGTTTCTTGCGAAGTTGATAAATATTAAATGCTTTGTCTTTACCCCGCATCAACGCCATAGTACTTCTGCGGTATGCCACTTCTAATTCTTTTTCAAAATTTATTGGTTCAAATTTTTTAATTTCTTCTCCATCCATTGTTAGAAATACTGTCTCTTTAGTTTCAAAACTGTCATCTTCCTCAAATGTAAACCAATCTCTCCC
>JAKFDY010000464.1:0-6702 GCA_036675885.1 Lacibacter sp.
ATCGGCAATATCGATATAACTCTCGTTCCAGTAATTCCGCCACCATAATAAATGCTGTTGTTTTGTTTTTTCAATTTCACTTACAGATGCCTGTTCAACTTGTTGCAGAACGAATGACAAAGAATTAGGCGAGTTAAAATTGCTTGACAAAACACATGCAATCTTAATTGTTTGAGCAGGCGCAATAGTAAATTCGCCAGCTGATTGATTTACAATTTTACATGCAGCAGCAGTGACTGTTGAAATATCAACATCCTTTGTAAAGCCACGTTGTATCCATTGAACTCCGCTTTTATTTCGCCCATTGGCAATTGTGTCGGGGAATTTATTTTCAAGCGGTGGATTAATATTAAACTGATCGTCGCCAGGCAACAGTAAAGCTGCACTACCAGCAACAGTTGAACGCCCATTGTTATGCACCTCTATGATCAGCCAATCTTTTGTTGCAGCAACGATAGAACGTATACTTACAGAAGTATCGGCTTTGCTGAAGTTTGAAATTGTTACAGCATTATACAGATCCTGTTCAATACGATACGAAGCCTGTTTTAATGCAGGTATGTTGATTTGCAATTTGCCAATCACTGCAGGGAACGATTCGTTGTAACCAGATTTCAATCGCCAGAAATCATTTCGTGCCAGGTAATAGTTTTGTTTTTCTGGTGCACCTGCAATTGCTACTGCAACAGATCCGTTTCCAAGCAAAGGGGCATCAACTGATACAGTTCGTGGAGTACCTGCCGGTGGTTTAGCAAATACAGTTTTATACTGCCCTATTATTTCTTTGGCTGATTTGAGTTGTGCTTCAACACTGTTCATCTGCACAAAACACAGACAGAAAATTACAACACACAAAACATTTTTCAGCATATTATTTCAGTAATAAGGTAATTGGCTGATAAGATTTAATTTCTTTAAACATTACCTGGCATCATACAGTTCATGTACTTCTGCTTTGGGCATATTACTTATGCCTGCTAATTCCTGATCGCCATTAAATAACAGTGGGAAAAACTTACTATTCAATAGTTCATCCTGTGGCATTGCCGGAAAAGTTTTTAACGCATCCTGCCTGTAATATCCTGCTGTGTTTCCCAACGTTCCATCGGCCATTGAATTAATGACAACAGCTCTTCTCGGACGCTCTGAAGAATTTTCATAAGAACCGTGCATGGTTAACGGATGATGAAAGCTTGCATAACCTTTTGGCAATTCATTCGCCACTTTATTGTCGAAATTTTTCAACTGTTCTTCATTTAAAATTTCTCTTACCGCATTCATATCTCCGGCAAGCCCTGTAATGGGCAATAAACCCCATTGATGACTGCCGGTTACATAATAAAGACATCCATTTTCATGTGTTGCATCGTCAAGTCCTATCCAGCAAGTAAGGTGATGCATAGGCTTTGTAAAAGTCCAGTAAGAAAAATCCTGGTGCCATGCTACAACTCCGCCATGTTTTGCTGGTTTGCAAAATAACTGGTCGTGAAAAAGCCTGAATGAATGTCCCATCAACTGGTAAGCAGCCATACGATAAGCTGGCGACCAAATAAGATCATGAAAACCGGGAGTTACCCTCCATGCACCAATTGCATGAAACAATACTTTATTGGGATCTTCAGATTCATTGCTTTCATAATGATAAAACAATGCTTTTTCTTCTGGAGTGAGTGATTGTAGTTTTACAAGTTCACTATTGAGTATGTCAACCTGTTCCTCCGTTAAAATCTTAATTCCATTAACAAACCCGTTTTGTTTAAAAGAATTCACCTGATCCTCTGTTAACATATACTGCTCCCAATCCTTTGCCGTTTTGGGTTGTTCAAACATTGTACTGATCGGGTGACTGTATTGCGCAAGATCAAGCGATAAATCAGAATTTAAAATTTTCATCAGTGATCAATTTAAAATCGTTACAAAAAAATATAACCAACCGCAACAAACTTATTACGCTGCTGTGTGCAAAGGGCTAAGTTGTTCCAACGTTTTTCCTTTGGTTTCAACCAATTTTCGTTTTGCATACAAAAACGATAAAACACAGAATCCTGAAAAGATAAAAAATGTAACCGGCACGCCTAATCCATCACGCAGCACCGGAAAAGCAAGATTTACAAGCCAGTCTGCTACCCACATAGCCATGATGCATATTGATAATGCCGTTCCTCTCACATGCGTAGGAAATATTTCTGTAGCAATTACAAATTTTAAAGGGCCTAATGAAAAAGCAAAGAACAAAAGGAAAAGCATGATAGAAACAAGCATCATCATTCCTTTTATTTCAAACATGAAACAAATACCTGTTAAAGCCAATGCAAATGCTGCGCAGACAGAACCTACAATGTATAAAGGCCGGCGACCCCAACTATCTACTTTCCATATTGCAATAAAAGTGAACAGTACATTTGCAACACCAAGCATTACCTGGTACAGCAATGCATCGCTTGTAACAATACCTGCAGACTTCAAAATAGTTGGGCCATAAAATATCACCCCATTTATTCCACTGAATTGCGAAAGTGCAGTAAGAACTACGGCCATCAATAACAACTTATTTAAAGGCAACCGCATTAACTCCTTAAAGCCTCCTGTTGCCTGGCTGGCCGCTTCTTTAATTGCATTTAACTCATTATGTGCTTCTTCTTTTGTACTTATTTTCGACAGGATGTTTAACGCCTCTTCACTTCTTCCATATTGAACCAGCCAACGTGGGCTTTCAGGGACAACCAGTAACAACAAACAAAATACAGATGCAGGTATTACACCCACCAAAAACATTCCACGCCATACCTGTTCTGCAAACAACCAGTTGAACAAACCACTACCCTCATTTATATGGGAAGCGGCATAACGTTGCAGAAATAAATTACTGATATAAGCTACTAATATACCAATGGTAATAGCAAGCTGGTAAAATGTAACTAAACGGCCACGGATTTTTGCAGGTGCTATTTCAGAAATATAAAGCGGTGAAATGTTAGATGCCACACCAACAGCCATACCGGCCAATATGCGAAAGAAAATAAGCAGGGAATATCCTTCTGTAAATGAAAAGCCAACAGCACTGATAAGAAATAATATGGCCGAAATAAACAATACTTTTCTTCTTCCGATCTTATCACTTAAATAACCTGAGAAGGCAACACCGGCAATGCAGCCAAGCAATGCGCATGAAACAAACAAACCTTCCTGCGATGCAGACAATCCGAATTGTTGTTTTACCGGTTCAATAATGCCACTTACAACAGCCATATCGAACCCGAATAAGAAACCTCCCAGCGCAGCAATATATGTTATGAGAGAAATATACTTTTTTGTTTTATTGTTCTGTTCCATTTTATGCAATTGTTTTTTTTAGGCTTGGTTTTACTTACTTTCTATTGAGACAGTTGCAGATGTTAACCCTTTACTTTCTGCTTTTATTGTGATCTTTCCTTTCATTCCTTTTTTGGCTTTTACAATCACCAACGCCATTCCGTTAAAAGCGGGGCGGTCATGGCTTTGAAACGGAACAAAACTGGTAGCATCACCATTATCGGTTGCTACAATTTCGCCAGCACCTTCAACAGAGAAATGAATAACAGGTTTTGACCGGGGAACCATCAACCCATCTTTGTCTGTTACTTTCAGAGTAATAAAACAAAGTTCATCTTCACTTGCGTTGATAACAGAACGATCAACTGCTAATGAAAGTTTTTTCATTTCACCTGTTGTTTTTACAACATCGGTTGCCCATTGCTTACCGTTTTTATAACAAACTACTTTCAGTTCACCGGGTGTATATTTTACATCAGCCCAAATCAGGCGAAAATCCTGCCCTGCAACTTTTGCTTTGCGACCAAGACTTTTTCCATTCAAAAACAATTCAGCTTCATCGCCTGAAGTATATACATGCACAGGTGTGATGGAGTCAATTCTTTCAGACCAGTTCCAGTGAGGAAAAATATGTGCAACAGGAAGTTCTGGCCGCCAATGAGATTGGTAACTATAGAAACGATCTTTCGGAAATCCTGCCAGATCAATAATGCCAAAGTAACTGCTTCTTGATGGTGGCTTTTTTTGGCGTAAAGCTTCTAATTGTTTTTCAAGCTCTGCTTTCTTGTTTGGATCGGTTCTGAAGTTGAGCAAGTTTGTTTCATCAGAATTATAAGGTGTTGGTTCGCCTAAATAATCAAAACCTGTCCACACATACTCACCTAACAAATGCGGAAATTTTGCATTGGTCCTGAATTGTTCATCGGGTGAGCAACCCCAACCTGGCTTTGCATAATCGTAAGATGATATTTGCCAGTTCTGGTATTCATTTCCACCAAAAAAATATTCACCACGGGAAGTAACGCAGGAAGATGTTTCACTGCCAAGTGTAGGTTTGTTGGCATAACGTGGATCAGCATCCCATTTAGGTTGTTGATCAAAAAAATAATTCACACCCATAATATCCAACGCAACAACAGCCCCTGAGCTACGACCACCATCAGGATCGTTATACCCATTTGAAACAGGACGTGTTGGATCTTCTCTATGCATAATATCCACCAAATGCTTTGTCAGTTCAACATTTTGTTGTTCCATTACTTCATTACCAATTGACCAGATAAAAACAGATGGATGATTTCGATCACGACGAATCAATGCCGTGATATCATTATCATGCCATTCATCAAACAACTTATTGTAATCATTTTTTCGTTTGCCTTTTTTCCATGCATCAAATGCTTCATCCCAAACAAGGAAACCCATTTTATCGGCCAGCTCTAACAGTTCAGGTGTTGGTGGATTATGAGATGTACGCAATGAATTACAACCCATATCTTTCAGCATGTTCAATTGACGTGCCAAAGCACTGAGGTTAAACGCTGCACCCAATGCACCAAGATCGTGGTGATTACAGGTGCCTTTTATTTCAACACGTTTGCCATTTAATAAAAAGCCATTGCGTGCTGTAAATTCTATTGTGCGCACACCAAAGGGTGTATTGTATGTATCAATTGTTTTACCATTCACAAGAATGTGTGTTTGCGCCACATACCGGTTAGGTGTTTCAATATTCCAACGTTTAGGATTAATGATCGTTGCTTTTGTTTCAACAACTTTATTCTCACCTGCATTAAGATCAACAACAGCATCTTTTAGTACGGCCACTTTTGTTGTTGGTTGATTCGCTGCATTTAATTCGAACAACGCAGTACGTATAATTGCTTTCGTATTTTTTTGCGATTGATTACTGACTGTTACAGCAATATTTACAAGAGCATCCTTATCTGTTATTTGTGGTGTGGTGATGTATGTTCCCCAATGATCGACATGCACTGCATTTGTTTTCACCAACCATACATGACGATAAATACCTGCGCCGGGATACCAGCGTGAATCCCAGTTTTCAGTATCAAGACGAACGGCTAAAATATTTTCTTTGCCGGGTTGAATAAACGGAGTTAAATCCATTCGGAAAGAAGTATAACCATAAGGCCAGGTGCCAACATATTTTCCATTGAGCCAGATTTTTGCATTGGCCATTGCTCCATCAAAGTCAACAAAAATTTGTTTGCCTGCATCTCTTACAGGCACCGTAAAATGTTTTCGATACCAGCCAATTCCTTTCCATGGTAACTTTCCAGTTGCACCCTCGAGTTCAATTCTAAATGGGCCTGTAATTGCCCAATCGTGTGGCAGATCTAATTTTTGCCAGTTGTTATCATTCACACTCACAGCTTCCAATCCGGAAGGTTCATCTTTTCTTGTTCCATCTGGCTGCAAACCGTAACGGACAAAAAGCCATCCATCATCAAACGAAGTGGTATTCACTGACCCCATTCTTTTAATGGATTTGTTTTGGGCGTAAATAGAATGAGGCCCGCTTGCCGCAACGAGAAAGACCAGTAGCGAGTAAGTAAGAAGCAATCGTTGATAATTCATTTGTCTTCTGTAAATATTTTATTGAATAATTTTTATTTCTGTTACTCCCATTCCTGCTAAGCTGATTGGTTGTTTGGCGTTAAAACTTTTTCCTGATTGCAGGTTGATCAATTGCGTTGGTTTTATTTTTTTCCAAAGGAAATTTGTTTGTTCAACAGATGCTTCAGGATTGTAAAGCCTGAGAACAATACTTCCATCTTCCTGTGGCATAACACATGTAACCACAATGCGGTTATTCGACAGATCAAACAACCCTTCAGCGAATGCAGTATTTTCATTTACTGGAAATGCCAGCAATGGTTGCGTGAATGAAGCGCCTGCCTTTTCTGTTTCGCTATAGCTATACATACCATGTGGCTTCAATACATACCGGTAATGACTTATGCCATCCTGGTCGGCTTTATAATTGGTATGCCAGTAATTGTTCATTACATAGCTGAACCATGTAGCTGTTGTATTTCCTGTTGTCTTCCACTCTTTATGTGTTTGATTGATTGTTTGACGTTCATCAATCATATTTCCTGGCTCAACAAAAGGAGCTTCCAGTAACATCCATTGCATTCCTGTATCGGCTTTTGAAACATCTATCCAACGCCGGCTGTACAAATAATCCATGTTGGAACCCGGCAACTGATCGGCTAAGTATTTCATCGACCCATAACCTGCATCTAAGTTTACATTCGTAAGTGATGAATGAAAAGGAAATCCAAAATGCACCGCTTCTTTATTACGAATTGCTTTTTTATCAATGAGGAAACAGCTAATCAAGTTACCCGAAATTTTTCAATT
>JAKFDY010000465.1:0-13091 GCA_036675885.1 Lacibacter sp.
AAAAAAACTGCCGATAGAATAGCAATTTTTAACAGGAACATCAAGGCAGGTCCGCCCCATTTTCGGGTAAGGTAGGCTACGTTTGTTTCTGCAATGTAGTAGTAGGCCATGAGTGTTGTAAACGCAAAGAAGAATAATGCAATGGCAACAAAGTAACTACCTGCACCAACATAACTTTCATCAAAGGTTTCTTTTCCACCGAAGGTTTTATCAATAGCAGCTTGTGTGTAAGTGGCACTGCCATCAGGATGTTTTACGCCATCCTGTGTATAATACACGTTGTTGTTAACGATCAGTTGATCATCCGGTCCTTTTACATTATACATGCCAGTAACCAGGATCATAAATGCTGTGGCAGAGCAAACAAACAACGTATCAATGTAAACAGAGAACGCCTGCACCAATCCTTGCTTAGCGGGGTGTGTAACTTCAGCAGCTGCTGCAGGGTGTGGACCTGTACCTTGCCCGGCTTCGTTACTGTACACACCACGTTTTACACCAATAGTAATCATTGCACCAATGATGCCGCCAAAAGTTGCTTTGGCACCAAATGCACTGGTAATGATCAATGAAAATACTTCCGGAATTTTTGTATAGTTGATACCTAACACAACAAGTGCAACAAGAATATAACCAATGGCCATAAACGGAACAACGTATTGTGCAACGTTGGCAATAGCTTTAATACCACCGAAAATAATAAGCCCTAATAACACAGCCAGCAATATACCTGTGTACATATGATCAATGGCAAATGCACTTTTTACTGCTCCTGCAATACCATTCGATTGTACACCGGGCAGCAACAATCCTGTGGCAACAATAGTGCAAATTGCAAATGCAATGGCATAGGGTTTTGCTATTTTCTTATTCTTAAAACCTTTTTCGATATAATAAGCAGGGCCACCACGGTACTCACCTTTTTCTTTACGTTTGTAAATTTGTCCGAGTGCTGATTCAATAAAGGCAGAGCCCGAACCAAGAAACGCAGTGAGCCACATCCAGAACACAGCACCGGGTCCGCCAATAAAAATTGCGGTGGCCACACCCGCAATATTTCCAGTGCCAACACGCCCCGATAAGGACACTGATAATGCCTGGAACGATGAGATACCTGCTTTTGATTTATCATTTTCAATCAGCAGTTTTATCATGTCTTTTATTAACCGTACCTGGAAAAAGCGCATCCGGAACGAAAAATAAATACCAATAGCCAATAAGAGATAGATGAGTGCATTGCTCCAGATAATAGAGTTAGCAAAGTCAATAAACTTTTCGAAGCTTTCCATTCGCAATTTGGTTTAAGCTACAATATAATGCAAACGGGCGAAGTAAAAGCAGGCAGGTTGTTTTCCCGCAAGAGAAATTTGTTTTAAGTAAAGATGAAGTTGTTTTTTTAGTGCATGTGCACCGTTCAGATGGTTACTCATGCATCACCATCACAGGTACATCACTGTGAAAGATCAGTTCTTTTGTATGACTGCCGGAAAATATTTTTTCAACAAGGTTATGTTTTTGCGGTATCACCAATAACAATTCAATACTGAATTTATTAGCATATTCATTCAAGCCTTCCACCATATCCTGTTTGTCGATAAAGTGGTATTGTGGATGATATTGCTGGAACATGGTTTCCACCAATCCGCTCTGGAAAGGCGTATCGCTGGTCCATTGCCTGTTCTTGAAATCAACATTAAGTACATGCAATCTTGCTCCGGTTGATTTGATGAGGTCGCTTACAATATCATCAGGTATTGTTTTTATAACATCTCTGAAATCGGTTGTTAAACCAATATCATTGATACGGGTAAACATTGCATTTTCAGGAACAATCAACACGGGCACTTTACAACTTTTTGCTACAGCCAGTGTATTGCTGCCAATGTATTTTTCTTTCAGTTTGCCGGCACCCGTAATGCCCATCACAATAAAAGCCACCTGCATTGCACCAGTTAGTGAGGTTAATACTTCAACCACGTTGCCATCAAACATCATTTGTTCCACTTTAATCAATGGCTCCAGTTCCGAAAGCTGGTTGGACACTAATTCCAGTTCTTTTTTCTTGATCTCCCGCATTCCTTCTGGCGACAGTTCTATGCCCTGGTAGAGCGGATAGAACAAGGGCTGCTGGTATGCGTGAATAAGCATGAGCTTGCCGCCTACCTGTTTGGCATATTGCAATGCATAAGAAGCTGCGTTAAGTGAGGTAGAGGAGAAATCGATGGGAACAAGGATCGTTTTCATATACCTGAATTTTATAGAATAAAAGTATTTTTTACTTTCAGTTCCTGCTATGACAGTTGTCAGTACCTGTTGAACTATGTATCATGCTGTTTACTGATTATTGTTGCAGGATTATGCATTTTCGACAGCCGGTGCATCTCACAGAAAACTAAAACTTATGCAACAATTTAATTTCATCTGTGCGCTCTTTTTTTTGCTGTTCATAACTGCCTGTTCGGGTTCTAAGAAAACAACTCAATCCGTTTCACCGGCCAATGAAAAGGCAGGTCAGAAAATAGACTATCCCATGTTGGATCAGGGCGCATTTGCGCTATCGGCTGTTACAATCGATAAAACGTATGGGTATGATCAAAACAATCCGATAAAAGTGGGTGGTACAATAGAAAGCAGCGGACCACTGAACGAACGGCGCTTTTTAAATGCATTGCTGGGCCCCAATGGTGAAACGGTTACTTATGTGCGCAAGGGAAGTTGTTGTGCATTTAAATCGCCCAATGGTTTTAATGGCGTGGGGCTTCTTGACCGTTACGAAGTAACCTACGATGGACTTGAAACTCCTGTGATCCTGTTTATTAATATGTATGATTACGGTGAGTTAAAAGCTCCGGTTGGCTTTACTTACAGGAAGTAATATTAAAGTATGTTGTAATAGCTGCTCCTGCGAATTATTCGAAAACGAATAGCAGGAGCAGCATATTATTGAGAGATTATTTACAATACTCCTTTGGTAGAAGGCAGATAATTACTTAACGGATCACGCTTTACCGCCATGCGGATGGCTTTGGCAAATGCTTTGAAGATGGCTTCAATTTTATGATGTTCATTATCGCCATGACATTCAATGTTGAGATTACATTTTGCCGCATCACTAAATGATTTGAAGAAATGGAAGAACATTTCAGTTGGCATTTCGCCAATCTTTTCACGTTTGAATGTTGCGTTCCAAACAATCCAGTTGCGGCCACCAAAATCGATCAGCACTTTTGCATCGGCTTCATCCATAGGTAATGCAAAGCCATAACGCTCCATGCCACGCTTATCAGCAAGGGCTTTACCAAATGCTTCACCCAATGCAATGCCGGTATCTTCAATGGTATGATGTTCATCAATATGCAGATCACCATTGGTGGTGATGTTGAGATCCATTTTGCCATGTCGTGCAATCTGGTCGAGCATATGGTCAAAAAAACCAAGACCGGTGTGGATGTTTGCTTTACCGCTGCCATCTACATTCAGTTCAACGCTGATCTTTGTTTCGTTGGTATTACGTTCATGCGTTACCGTACGTAAACCAAGTTTTAGAAATTCGTAAATCTCTTTCCAGTTGGGTGTTTCTAACACAATAGTTGATTGACGCAGCTCAGCTACTTTATCCTGTATTTCTGCAGCGCCGAGATTGGCATCAATATTCATCCAGATGGCTTTACAGCCGAGATTTTTTGCTAATTGTACATCGGTGATACGATCACCAATGACGAATGAATTTGCCAGATCATATTCCGGGTTGTTGAGGTATTTGGTAAACATACCTGTGCCCGGCTTACGTGTAGGCGCATTCTCATGGGGGAATGTTCTGTCGATTAATACATCACTAAACACAATGCCTTCATTCGCCAAACTCTTCACTACAAAATTGTGCAAGGGCCAGAATGTGTCTTCGGGAAAACTATCGGTGCCCATTCCATCCTGGTTGGTTGGCATCACCAATTCATAATCCAGTTCAGCAGCAATCTTGCGCAGGTAAAAGAATACATCAGGATAGAATGTAAGCTTATCAAATGAATCGAGTTGATAAGTAGGAGGGGCTTCATTAATAAGTGTGCCGTCTCTGTCGATAAATAGTACTCGCTTCATATTATTTGATTTTCGCTCTTGCTGCTTTTACCTCTGCAGTTGTAACCAAACTTGCTTTGTTGCCAAAACTATTGCGTACATAAGTTAACACATCTGCTATTTCCTGGTCTTTGAGGAACGGTTGTGAAGGCATGGGGTTGAAGTATGTTTCGCCGTTAATTTCCAGTTCTTCATCCAATCCAAGAAGCACAATATTGATGAGTTGTGTTTTATTGCCCAATACCTGTTTTGTTTTTACAAGTGGTGGGTTCATTCTTGGTACACCTTTACCATCCGGCTGATGACAGGACAGGCAATATGTTTCATATACTTTCTTACCACGTTGCACCGATGCTTTAAGACCGGGTTGTTGTGTACTGAATGCAAACGCAGTAACAGCAATTAACAATACAATTGAAATTTTCTTCATGAATAGTTTATTTCGGCTTTAAAGTTAATGTTAAACAATAAACTTCTGCAAAGCATTCAGTAATTCATCATTCTCCTTTGCAGTTCCTACGGTAATACGTAATGATCCTTCACATAAAAGAACTTTACTACGGTCACGTACAACAATCTGGTTGGCGAGTAAGTATTCATAAATACCTCTTGCATCCACCACTTTCACCAATAAGAAATTCGCATCTGATGGATAAACTTTTTCTACCACTGCAAGTTTTGGTAATTCAGCTTCCAGTCGTTTACGTTCTTTCACCAGTTCCTTGATCATTTCATTTACATCTTCTACATTGTCGAGTGCTTTCAAAACTAATTCCTGTACAGCTTCGCTGATGTTATACGGTGGTTTGATTTTATTGTACACACTGATGATCTCTTCACTTGCAAATGCCATACCCAAACGTAATCCTGCAAGTCCCCATGCTTTGCTGAGTGTTTGCATTACAACAAGGTTTGGATAATCGGCCAGCAATGTTACCAATGAACGTTGACGGGAGAAGTTAATATACGCTTCATCCACCACCACAATGCCGTCGAAATTATTCAACACCATTTCAATATCAGCCAAATTGATGCTGTTACCTGTTGGGTTGTTGGGTGAACAGATCCAGATGAGTTTGGTGTGCTCATCCACCAATGTTTCCATGTGTGCAAGGTTGAGCTGAAAGTCATCAAGCAATGGCGCTTTACGTAATTCCACATCGTTGATGTTGGCACTTACTTCATACATGCCATACGTTGGCGGACAAATGATCACATTATCAATACCGGGATTGCAGAATGCACGGTAGAGCAGATCAATACATTCATCGCTGCCGTTGCCTATGAAAATTTGCTTTGTTGAAACACCTTTAATGGCTGATAATTTTTCTTTGATCTTTTGTTGTTGTGGATCGGGGTAACGGTTGTACCATTTTACCAACGGTGAACCAATGCTGTTTTCATTCGCATCAAGATACACTTTCGCTTCGCCGTGAAATTCATCACGTGCAGAAGAGTAAGGAACAAGTGCTTTGATGTTGGAGCGGAGTAAATTGTTTAAATTGAATGACATGTTATGGTGAATTGTGAATGGTCAATGGTGAATGCTTTAGGGTCGCAATTTTCGGGTGTTTCGAAAAAGGTTATAAATATTTAACAAGAAAGGAGAAAGCCAAAAGATAAAAAATAGAATCACCAGCCCTCTGATTCCTCCAAACACTCTCTCAAAATATCCTTCACCTTCTTCCAAGGTCATGAAATAAAGCACATACATGGCAAGCAGATATAATGCAATTACAATAATTGAAAATATTTTTTTTCTATTAACGTAAGAGTGAACAGTAGGTGGTGTTATCAATAATGGTAAAAAAGAAAAGAGAAATACAGATACCCATCCATGACCTCCCCCTACCATAATGGAGGCAATCAGTATCGAGAGAACTGAAGCAATAATCTGCCATATGTAAATTCTTCGTTTCAACTTTTTAACCCACCCCTTAGCCCCCTCCCAAGAGGGAAGACCCGGCTTTGTTTTATAAATGAACAATAGTAATTAAGCATCTCAGCAATTGAACATAAATCAGCAACAAGGACTTTTATTAATCAAGTTCTATATCAAGCAAGGGCTGTGCAGTGGATTCTCCCCTTTCAGGGGGAGTTAGAGGGGGTTACTTCGTTTCCTCACTGCATTCGCATGCGCCTCTAATCCTTCTGCCTCTGCCATCAGCTCAACTGCTTTGCCAATCTGTTGTAATCCTTCTTTGCTTAGTTTCTGGTAAGTGATCTTCTTCACAAAACTATCTACACTTACACCACTGTATGCTTTTGCATATCCGTTTGTAGGTAAGGTGTGATTGGTGCCGCTGGCATAATCGCCTACGCTTTCTGGCGAATAGTTGCCAAGGAAGATAGAACCTGCATTGAATATCTGTTCAGCAATCTGCTCATCATCTTTACAACTGATGATGAGATGCTCGGCTGCATATTCATTCACCAATTCGATCATTTCTGTTGTTGTGTGTAACAAGATTGCCTTGCTGTTCTCCAATGCTTTTGCTGCAAGTTCTTTTCGTGGTAATTGTTCCAGTTGCTTTGCTGTCTCAATCAATACTTCGTTGATCATTTCTTCAGAAGTGCTCACCAGCAACACCTGCGAATCAACACCATGTTCTGCCTGCGATAACAGATCTGCTGCAACAAACGATGCATTGGCTGTATCATCAGCCATCACACAAACTTCGCTCGGGCCGGCAGGCATATCAATGGCTACAGCATCTTTCTGCACCAATTGTTTTGCGCATGTTACATATTGATTACCCGGACCAAAAATTTTGTAAACCTTCGGAACAGATTCTGTTCCATAAGCCATCGCAGCAATCGCTTGCGCACCACCTGTCTTGAATATTTTTGTTATACCAACCAGTTTAGCTGTATATAAAATTGCTGCATTGATCTTCCCGTCTTTACCGGGAGGTGTACACAAAATAATTTCTTTACAGCCCGCAATTTTTGCAGGTATGCTCAACATTAAAATGGTAGAGAACAGGGGAGCGGTGCCACCGGGAATATACAAGCCGACTTTTTCAATGGCTACTGATTTACGCCAGCAAAGAACACCCGGCATGGTTTCCACTTTCTCAACAGCGCTCACTTGTTTGGCATGAAAAGTTTCGATGTTGTTTTTTGCAAGAGCAATGGCATCTTTCAATTCGCTGCTGATGGTTGCAGCAGCGGCATCGATCTCTTCTTTTGAAACTAATAATTCAGCTACCGATACTTTATCATAAATGGTAGCGAAACGTTTCAGCGCTTCATCACCACTTGCTTTTACCTGGTGAAGAATATTTGTAACGCTTGCCTCCAGCGATGACGAATCAATTGCCGGGCGTTTGAGCAACCTGCTCCACTCACTTTTCTTTGGATGTTTTATGATCTGCATATCTTTCAGCCGTCCCTACGGGACGAAACGTTTTTGTGTGCATTTGTTTTTTTCTACCCACCAAATGTCCCTACGGGACAAACAATTTCCAACAGCTTGAAAGCGAAAAATAATTAAGTGAAAAATTCTAAAATAAAAGCACTCACTATTACTTTTAATGCTACTGGTTCCCCCTTTAGGGGGCGGAGGGGGTCTTACATCACCATCTTCTCAATCGGCACAACCAGTATCCCTTCAGCACCTGCTGCTTTCAACTGCTCAATTTTTTCCCAGAACTCATCTTCACTCAATACACTGTGTACGCTGCTCCAGCCGCCTTCTGCCAATGGCAATACTGTTGGGCTACGCATACCCGGCAGCAGCGCAATGATCTCACTCAACTTTTCGTTTGGTGCATTCATCAACACATATTTATTACGCTTGGCTTTTTTAACGGCTTTGATGCGGAATAATAATTTATCTAACAACAACTCCTGTTCTTTGTTGAGTTTGTCGTTTTTAATTAATACAGATTGTGATTGGAGAATGGTTTCTACTTCTTTCAATCCATTCATGAAAAGGGTAGAACCGCTGCTTACCAAATCAACCACCACATCAGCTAAACCAATGCCCGGTGCAATCTCCACGCTGCCACTGATCTCGTGTATTTCACCGCTGATGCAGTTCTTCTTTAAAAATTCATTCACCAAAAACGGGTAACTGGTGGCAATACGTTTGCCATCGAGACTTTGCACACCTTGATACGTTTCGCTACGTGGTATAGCCAAACTCAAACGACATTTGCCAAAGCCAAGTTTCTCAACAATCTCCGCTTTTTTATTTTTTTCGAACAATACATTTTCGCCCACAATGCCAATATCAGCTACACCATCTTCCACGTATTGCGGAATATCATCGTCACGCAAAAAGAATACTTCCATCGGGAACGTATCACTTTCTGTTTTCAACCGATCTTTTACATTGCGTAGTTCAATACCGCATTCGTTTAACAGTTTTACTGAATCTTCATACAATCGTCCACTCTTCTGAATCGCAATTCTGAGCTTCGATGGTTTTTCTGCATTACCTCCGCTTATTTCGCTGAGCGGGGTGTATTTTTTTTCCTGCATCATGTTTGTTTTATGTATGTGTGACCTGACAGGTTAATTTGATGAAGCAAGGCTCTGCTTTTTTTGAGCTTGCAAATGAGTTCTCAACCTGTCAGGTTTGGTTTTTAGTTCGGGCAATAAAAAAAGGCCTACTTCCGTAAGCCTTCTACTATTGTTATACACAACGCATCATCTGGCTTACCTGTTTGGGCAAGTATGGTGATGATGTGTATGTGCGTTTAAAATCATGGCGCAAAAATAAGGGCAGAAATTGAAATCACAAATATTTTATTGAAGTGTTTATTATTCACGAGTGTTAGTATGAAGTTTGAATGAAGTTCAACAGAACAAACAATTTGTTGAACGGGTGTTGAGAATGACAGGCTATCAGTGCATTAGAAACTACTGAACAAACAGTCATTTGCATATCATTTTTTGTACTGTTTGATTTAAAAAAGTGGTCTTCAATTTTGAAGGCCACTTTTTTCTATAAGCTTAGCTGGCGAAACATCGATAACAGGTAAATATCAACCATTATTCTCACTATTTGTTTCCTAAATTTAGAGGTGAATTTCATATTAAGTGTAAAGAATTATAAAGTGCTTTATGTATGTATAAGATATTTTTTTGTTTATCGTAACAGTTATTAGCGTAATCAGAGTACATGGACAATCGAACCAAGATGCGATTTCATGTTACGAGGATAAAATATCAGACTAAAGTTCTGTTTTTACAAAGCTTCAGATAGGTACACAATTCAACGGAGGAGATAGGAAGTTTGGCATATTTCTGCTAAAGAACATCGACTTTGAAAAATTTTTACCGGAATTAAATAAAAATGCCGGTATATACACTGATACGGTTCGAGTTAAGTTTATTATCAGTAAAAATGCAGTAATGAGTAATTTAACTGTAGGCTCTGCCAAATACAGCCTTTTTCGAGAAGAGATTTTTAGAGTAATGAGGCTATCTTCCTGTGAATGGATACCTGATAATTACAGTGGGCGCAAAGTAAATGGATGGATTCAATTAGATGTCTTTTATGCGCTTGATTCAAGAGGGGGAAAATTGTCATCATCCGTTAATTTTAAAGTTTATAACTACCCAACAGAATAATAAGAGTTTCAAATCTTCTCAAATATTTTTTCTAACCACCGCAAACGTTTTCAATGATGAGAATCAGTTGCAGAAGAAAAAAAACTTCACTACTGTCAGCCGTTCCTGTTGTTTAGTAAAGTTGCAAACAATTAACTTTACGCCCGACTCTTAACAACTATTGATTATGAAACAAACAATTTGCTGCATTACAGCATTGCTGTTCCTGAGCGTATTTACGTTTGCGCAGGAACTTCGCTCTCCAGACAATCAGTTACAATTACAATTTTCGTTGAACAAAGCCGGTACACCCGAGTACCAGCTTTCTTATAAAGGCAAAGCAGTGATTTTGCCAAGTAAGCTCGGGTTGGAACTAAAAAACGATAAGAAATCATTGTTGAATAATTTCACCATTACAACAACCCAAACAAATACAGTTGATGAAACATGGCAACCGGTGTGGGGCGAAGTAAGTACTATCCGCAACAATTACAACGAACTTGCCGTTACGTTGCAACAAAGAGAAACCAACCGTCAACTCGTTATCCGTTTCCGTTTGTTTAATGATGGGCTAGGTTTCCGCTATGAATTTCCATCGCAGAAGAATTTTAACTACTTCGTTATAAAAGAAGAGCACAGCCAGTTTGCAATGGCAGGTAATCATACTGCGTGGTGGATAGCCGGTGATTATGATACACAGGAATATGATTACACCCGTTCACGTTTATCGGAAATACGTGGATTGATGAAAGGATCTATTTCAAGTAATGCATCACAAACTCCTTTTTCACCTACAGGCGTACAAACAGCACTCATGATGAAGAGTGATAATGGTTTGTACATTAACCTGCACGAAGCTGCGCTCATCAATTATTCCTGTATGCACTTGAATCTTGATGATAAGACCAATGTGTTTGAAAGCTGGCTTACCCCCGATGCAGTTGGCGATAAAGGATACATGCAAACTCCATCTACATCGCCATGGCGCACGGTTATTGTGAGTGATGATGCAAGAAATGTTGTTGCTTCAAAAATCATCTACAATCTTAACGAACCTTCGAAGATCAAAGAAACATCATGGATCAAACCGGTGAAGTATGTGGGTGTTTGGTGGGAAATGATTACGGGTAAAAGTGCATGGTCTTATACGGATGATTTTCCTGCCGTTCAATTAGGTGTATCTGATTTCAGCAAAGCAAAACCACATGGCAGGCATGGAGCTAATACGGCACATGTAAAACGCTATATCGATTTTGCAGCTGAGCATGGTTTTGATGCAGTACTGGTAGAAGGTTGGAATGTTGGTTGGGAAGATTGGTTTGGTCAGTCGAAAGATTATGTGTTTGATTTTGTAACACCATATCCTGATTTTGATGTAGTGGGTATACGTGAATATGCAAAAGCAAAAGGCGTGAAGATGATCATGCATCATGAATCGTCTTCATCTGTTCTCAACTACGAACGTCATATGGATACTGCTTACAAATTCATGAAAGCAAATGGGTATGATGCGGTAAAGAGTGGTTATGTGGGAAATATTTTACCAAGAGGTGAACATCATTACAGTCAGTGGATCATTAATCATTATCAATATGCCATAGAAAAAGCAGCACAGTATCAAATTATGGTGAATGCACATGAAGCGGTGAGGCCAACAGGCATTGCACGTACATGGCCCAACTTAATTGGCAATGAAGCGGCACGTGGTACCGAGTTCCAGGCTTTTGGTGGATCAAAACCAAACCATGTTGCTGTGTTGCCCTTTACACGTTTAATGGGAGGGCCGATGGATTACACACCGGGTGTATTTGAGATGGATATCAGTAAAATTAATCCTGGTAACAACTCACATGTAAACAGTACGCTTGCCAATCAGCTTGCTTTGTATGTAACGATGTACAGTCCGTTACAAATGGCTGCTGATCTGCCGGAGAACTATATGCGCTTTGCCGATGCGTTTCAATTTATTAAAGATGTGGCGGTTGATTGGGATGATAGCAGGTATCTCGAAGCAGAACCAGGTGCTTATTTAACCGTTGCACGCAAAGCAAAGAAAACAGGTAAGTGGTTTGTTGGTAGTGTAGGAGGCGATGAACCACGCACATCAAATATTTCGTTTGATTTTCTTGAGAATGGTAAAAAATATATTGCCACAGTTTATGCTGATGCTGCTGATGCGCATTATAAAACAAAGCCACAGGCATACACAATCAGGAAAATTGTAGTAACCAATAAATCCAAACTGAAACAATGGGTTGCAGCAGGAGGTGGGTATGCAATTAGTTTTGAAGAAGCAACACCTAAAGCATTGAAGGCGATAAAAAAGAAATAATAAATTAGAATTAATAGTCAAACAGGCATAATCGAAGATTTATGCCTGTTTTTATTTAATGATGTAATGAATAAGATGATACTGTTACTATAGCTATTAGCAACATGGTTATCGTTGCAAATGATTTTAACATTCCACAACAATAATTCTTATCGTCTGATATTCATAATGTAAGTATGCAATCAATTCAATCTTTCCATTGCTGGCACAGTAGTTGGAAATGCAGGGTATTATTCATCTAAATCATTACATTATGAAAATTACAAGTAAACTCGCAGCGGTTGCTGCTTTATTTTTATTAACGGCTGGTTTTGTAAGCTGTAAAAAAGAATCAGAAAATAAAACAGAACAACCTTACAGGGCCGATTGTAATGGTGCAAGTCAGGCACCTCCTAATTCATCTACTGCAACTGCAACTTTTGTTGGTAAGTATAATTCAGGTAACGGAACTTTTTCGGGGACGCTTACGTACACAGGTATTACACCAACAGGTTGGTATATTCAAAAAGGAACAGCTTCAGCTAATGGTGAAATTGTTGCTTCGCTTGGTGCAGTAGTTGGTTCTCCATTTTCATTCAGCATTCAAATGAATGCGTCAGCAGCAGCGGAATTAAAAGCAGGAACATATTATATCAATGTGCAATCTGCTGCTTATCCTTCCGGAGAGATCAGGGGAAAATTGGTAGCACAATAACAAGCACTGTAAATCAAACTTGAAAGAAAACGGGCATTGTAAAAGACAATGCCCGTTTTCTTTTCTGAATATCCGCATCAGAAAAGTGAATATTCAACTAAAATCATTTGAACAATTATTTTTCATCAATACAATTTCTTAAATTTAATCTTCACTAAAGAAAAGGAGGTATTCATGAAATCTACAGATCAATCATGGACGCCGTCGGTTATTATCGGGTAACCGGGCTTCTCCATAAGAATAATCTGGGCTCGAGGAGAGCCAAAGCCACCAATAAAATTGGTGGCTTTTTTAATGATTACTTATCACTATTGTCCGACTAAACTATAAATAAAAGGGCAGTTCTTAGGAACCACCCGTAATGGTTATGTTTGAGTTACCACACAACAAACAAACCACATGGATAAAGATAAAAGTTTTGTCGGA
>JAKFDY010000466.1:0-15104 GCA_036675885.1 Lacibacter sp.
GTATCGACCGATATTGTCAGCAGGCTGGAAGGACTTACAACCAGTTTATTGTTTGACCGGAGAATAAACCCGAATAGTACAAGCGCTGAACTATCGGTACGTGGGCGCAGCACGATTATGGCGGGTGCAAGCCCGTTGATTGTGGTGGACAATTTTCCGTATGAAGGAGACATCAGTACCATTAACCCCAATGATGTAGAAAGTATTACCGTACTGAAAGATGCTGCAGCTGCTTCCATTTGGGGAGCACGTGCAGGTAATGGTGTAATTGTGGTGACAACCAAGCGTGGACGATTACGGCAACCCATGCGTGTTACATTCAACCAGAACGTATCAGTAGCGGAAAAGCCGGATGTATTTTACAGTCCTGATTTTTTAGCATCGGCTGATTTTATTAACGTGGAGAAATTTCTCTTCGCCCAGGGTTATTATACTGCTGATGAAACTTCGCCCAACAAACCAATACTATCGCCTGTTGTGGAACTGCTTATTCAGCAGCGTGATGGATTATTAACGCCTGCCGAAGCAGAAGGAAAGATAGCTGCATTAACGGCCCTGGATGTGCGAAACAGCTTTGCAAAATATCTCTACCGCTCTGCGGTGAACACACAGTTAAATGTAAATGTGAGCGGTGGTGGTAATAAACAGCACAGTTATCTGTCGATGGGGTATGACCGTAACGGGCAAAGCCTGCAGCGAAATAACTATAACCGTTTTACGCTGAACAGTGTGAACAGTTTTTACCCCGTGAAAGGATTGGAACTGACCGGAGCCATTGTGTACACCCAAACTTTGCAGGAGAATAACGGGCTTTCGCCACATCTTATCCGCAGCAGTGCTTCCAAACTGCTTTACCCTTATGCATCGTTTACCGATGAGTATGGAGCACCTGCGGCCCTGTTTCATAACTACCGCAACAGTTTTGTGAACGATGCCGAAGCAGCAGGTTTACAAAACTGGCAATACATTCCGCTAAACGAACTGGATGAAAAAAATTATGAAGTGAAACAAAACGATGTGCGGTTGCAGGCGGCTGTAAAATATGCATTCGCAAATTTGTTTTCAGTGGAGGTTAAATACCAATACCAGCACCTGAACAGTAAAACAGAATTGCTGTACAGTGATGCCAGTTATTATACACGTGACCTGGTTAACCAGTACAGTTATGTGGGCACAACAGGCAACAGGCTGTACCCTGTACCGTTAGGTGCCATTGTGGACAGGGAAGGAGACGAAGTGTTGGCACAGGCAGGCAGGGCGCAATTAAATTTCAATCAAAACTGGAAACGGCACCAGATAAATGCAATAGCTGGTGTAGAAGTACGTGAAACAAAAACAACAGCCACTGGTTACAGGTTGTATGGTTTTGATGAACAGTCGCAAACTTCTGCAAGGGTTGATTATACATCGTTTTTTACGGCACAACCATCGGGCTACAGTGATGTTTTGTTCAGCAATATCATCAACCGCTCCTTGCTGGATCGTAACTTATCTTATTATGCAAATGCAGCGTATACTTTGCTGAACCGTTATACCATTTCGGCCAGTGCAAGAAAGGATGGTTCTAATTTGTTTGGGGTAAGAACCAACCAGCAGTTTGTGCCGCTATGGAGTGTTGGTGGTAGCTGGCTGTTGAGTGATGAAGCGTTTTATAAATGGAGTTGGTTGCCTACGTTGAAACTGCGGGCAACTTATGGTTACAGTGGTAACAGTTTTAAAGGAGTAAGTGCATTTGTAACAGCAGGGTACAGGAATGATAATCTTTCAGGTGGCACAAGTGCAGTGATACAAAGCCCGCCCAACCTATCGCTGCGTTGGGAAAAGGTAGCTACGTTTAATGTGGGTGTTGATCTGGAAACAAAAAACAAACGTGTTGCTGCAACAGTTGATTATTTTGAAAAACGTGCAACAGACCTGATCGGTAACCTGCCGCTTGACCCTACCACCGGTTTTTTTATTGCCAGCCGTTACAGTTTTGTGGGCAATGGAGCAAGCATGGTTGGCAAAGGAATAGATGTAGAGATCAATACACGCAATACAACGGGTAGACTGCAATGGCAAACAGCCTTGCTGTTTAGCTATGCAAACAACCGTGTAACCTATTACCCCTTTACACAAACAGCGTTTACTTATTTCGGGTATAACACACCGTTAGAAGGGAAACCGCTGAGCAGTATGTACAGTTACCAGTGGGCAGGGCTTGATGCGCAAACCGGTGACCCTGCTTTTTACCTCAATGCAGTGAAGACCATGAATTATGATTCGGTGGCCAGTAATGTGCAGGTGAAAGACTTGCTGCATCATGGATCGGCAGTGCCCACTTTTTTTGGTGCGCTGCGTAATACGGTACAGTGGAAAGGTTTTACCCTAGGCGCCAATATTCTTTACCGGTTGGGTTATTATTTCAGACGCACATCGATTGATTATAAATCGCTTTACAATAACTGGCAGGGCCATCGTGATTTTGCAAGACGATGGCAGCAACCTGGTGATGAAAATTTTACACAGGTGCCATCGATGCCAACTACAACCGTATTCTCTTCCAACAGGGATAACCTGTATCTCAATTCAAGTGTGCTGGTGGAGAAAGCAGATCATGTGCGATTACAGGATATTAATGTGACTTATAGATTTCCGGTGGAACGTTTACGAAAGAAGTGGTTACAGGAGCTGCAGGTTTATTCGCTCTTCAGTAATGTTGGTATTCTCTGGAAAGCAAACAAAGCAGGGCTTGATCCTGACTACAACGGATCGCCAGCTTATTATCCGCCACTGCGTACCATTGCTGTTGGTGTAAAATGTATTTTCTAATCTTTTAACTGAACTTCAAATGAGAGTATATGCTATTGTTTTGCTGATGATGCTTTGCACAAGCTGTACCAAAGATTTTCTGGATGCAAAGCCTGATGAAAGCCTGGTGGTGCCAAACAGGTTGCGTGATTTCCAGGCATTGCTTGATAATTCGCAGGTGATGAATACAAGACATCCTTCCATTGGTCAATTAGGCACTGATGATTTTTATATGACCTATGACCGCTGGACATCGTACAGTACCACACGTTACCGCAATGCTTATCGTTGGACACCTGATTTGTATGAAGGTGACCAGCGTGTGATTGAATGGGACTATCCTTACCAGCAGGTGTTTTATGCGAACCTGGTGCTTGATGGTGTTACACAGTATGGCAATAACGATGACAGTTGGAAACAATTGAAGGGCGCTGCACTCTTTTACCGTAGCTATGGTTATTACCAGCTGGCGCAACTTTTTTGTAAACCTTATGTTACTGCAACTGCAGCAGACGATTTAGGTATACCACTACGAAACAGTGCTGATGTAAATGAACCTGTAACACGTGCAACAATAGCTGCCACTTACCAGCAAATGCTTAGTGACTTTACAGTAGCTGCTGAACTCTTACCAGTAACACAAACCAATAAACTCCGGCCCATAAAAGCAGCAGCGCATGCGATGCTTGCAAGGTTGTATTTGCTGATGGGTGATTATGCAAAAGCAAAGGAAGCAGCCAAAGCTGCATTGGTATCACACAACACATTGATCGATTACAATACACTCAGCAGCTCTGCTTCTTTTCCACTGGCACGTTATAACCCTGAAGTAATTTTTCACAGTGTACTGTTAAGTGATGCAAGTGCCGGCAGGTTGAGTGTTGATTCAAACCTGTATGCATCCTATGCAGTAACAGATAAACGACGGGTGGCATTCTACCGGTTAAATTCAGGACGTTTGATCTTTCGTGGAAGTTATGATGGTTCTGCATTGCTGTTTAACGGACTTGCAACAGATGAACTAATCTTGATTGCGGCGGAGTGTGAAGCAAGGCTGGGAGAAATGCAGGCAGCATTGGATGATTTAAATCAACTTTTGCTTAAACGTTACCAAACGGGAAGCTTTGTGCCGCTGATTGCAGCAACAGCAGAAGAAGCTTTGCAGCATGTGTTAACAGAGCGGAGAAAAGAACTGGCCTTTCGTGGGATAAGATGGAGTGATTTGCGGAGGCTGAACACGCAGGGGAGTAGTATAACGCTTACAAGAAATCTGAATGGAGAAATGATTACGCTGTTACCGAACAGCCCATTGTATGTATTGCCCATACCTGATATTGTTATCCGCTTAAGCGGTATTGAACAAAACCCGAGATAGTCCGTTCTGATGAAAGAAAAAAGGGAGGCGTTGATGCCTCCCTTTTGCTTACTTCACTTCTTCTTTAAAGGCTTCATCCTGGTAGTTTGGAATCTGCGCAGGAATAACGGTACGGGATGAACCACTGCCGGTTGTTTGTGATTCGTTATAAGCCTTGGCACATAAATCGCCCGATGGTTCAGGACAAACCATGGAAGGATCGGTACCAATCACAGTTGTGGGAGCACCGCTGCCATTTACATTGAACCAGTAAACGGTTTCAACTGCAGGCTTTGTTTCTTTTTTGGCCGGACGGTTAAATGCATACAGTGCACCTGTTGCAAGTACCAATGCCATCGCTGCTAAGAAAAACTTGTGTTGTTTCATGATGCGTGCTGCCTTTACATTGAAAGACAGGAAAGTTTAATTGAAAGTTGTGGCCTACTCTGTTCACAGGTTTTCGGCTGCGCCTGTTTGTTGCAACAAAAGATGTATGGAAGGAATCCTGTTCTTAATTTGAATACGCAGAACAAAAGTGAATACATTCAACAGCAACGCCTTACTGATTGCGGAACAAGTTTTATGAAAACAGGAGTAATTAAGAGCGCTTGCCTTTTCGTGTGTCCATGGGCGTTAGACCATACTGGCGTTTGAAAGCGGCGGTGAAATTAGGAGGATCGTTGTAGCCGCTCATATAAGCAATATCTGCAATGGGGATGAGGGTTTCTTCGAGGAGTATTTTTGCTTTCTGCATTCTTACCTGCTGCAGGTAATCAAAAACAGAACAGCCATAGAGTTGCCGGAAACCTTTCTTTAATTTAAAATCGTTGATGCCCACCTTTCTTGCCAGGGCAATGACAGACTCGTATGCTTCCGGTGTATTGAGCAGGAGCATTCTTGCTTCTTCGATGCGTTCTTTATCATAAGGAGTTAAAGAGATCGTTTTTTCGAACTTGTTTTGTTCGGCTTTGTCAACCGCCAGGATCAGCAGTTCGATGACTTTTGATTCAAGGAAACTTTTTCGTACAGCAGCACTGTAATTGTTTTGAAGTATTTGCCTGATGCCGCTCATCATCTCAGGAGTGGCCAGCTGATTATTAATACAAAGAGTGGTAGGCCTGTTGCGGATGACATGATTTACAAAAGCAGAGAGCCGGGGATAGGGTTCGGCGATTTGTTCAAGATAGTGCAGATCATAATGTATATCAAAGGTGGTATATTCTTTATTGCCCGTAAACCTGGTTTTGTTATGCACAAAAGGAATGTAGCTCATGTTAAAATGACCTGCTGATAACTGCTGTTTACCCAGGCCTTCAAGTTCATAATGAAAATCATTCTTCAGGGAGAATTGTAACTCCAGCAGCGATTGATTGCCAGTGGCAATAAATCCTGCATCTTCTTTCATCAGGTAATTGCTTGTCCAGATGGAGAAACCCTCTCCGTTCACTTCATGGAAAAGCATATTTCCAAATGAACCTGTTGCCGTAACGGTATTTGCCAGATTGGGCTGGTAATGTTTCAGATCGAAGGGTAATTCGGTGAGATAAGAAATGATACTCTTCTCAGCGGAGGTGATGTTGATTTCCATAAGCTCCCGTTTTCATTAGTTAGTATCCGCAAGTCATAAGTGACTGATCCCGGAAATTTTATTGTTTTTCAGCAGGAAAGAAAACATGAAAGGAATTACTACGGGTGGTTTGGGTGCTGGTTTTAAAGATAAAAATATTTGCTGATGTTTTCAGAACCTGAACTAGAAATTACTGTTTTATGGTTTGGTTAACGCAGTTGTTTTGAATAGCCAGAGAAAATATGATCTATGAACACACAATTATAAGTGTATTCTGTCTTTTTCCAATTAATAATCCGGTAAAAAGGTCTTTCAAAGAACGACACGGCATAAACAGATGCCAGACCAAAAGAACTTATGCGATTTTCATTGTTGTTTTCCTTTGATTGAATTGCAACACTCCTTTTATAGAATAGGTTTCTTTGTAAATCAATCATCTTTCTTGCGCTCATTTTTTTTGAAAAGGAAACGGCTGTTCATCTCAGTTAGCTATGATAGTAATTTTACGGATTTCAATTAAAATGCTGTTTAAAAAATTATTGTATTTCCTGTTGCGTGAAGGCAGCTTGTGGAAATAACTGTGTCACGAACCGTATTAAAAATCGCAAAAGAGCAAATAACCGTGTAATCACCTTTTTTCTTGTTTCAAGACAAATTATGTTTGACGATAAAATAATAAGTGAGCTATTGCAGTAATAATTTTTTATACCTATTATTGCGACACCAAAAAACTAACCCATAATTCACTAAAGCCTATGAGCTTCAGGTGTTCTAAGTGTTTTTTTATATTACTGCTGTTACTTTCAGGGTTATATTCCTCTGCCATTGCACAGGAAAAATTCGATTCAATCCTTCATAAAATTGATCCTGTTAAATGGGCTTCCCTCGTAGAGCAAAAAGCAGCCAAATACCAGGAAAAGATTTTGCAAAAATCTCTGAACACGCTCAACAGGCTACAGAAACAGGAAGAAAAGGTATATCGGAAACTAATACAAACAAAAGACTCCGTACTTGCAAAGCAAGAGCTTGAAACTATCAGAAGCAAATACTCAACAATTAAAAGCAAGCTCACCAATTCCAATGTTGCACCGCAAGCAACACAATACATCCCGCATCTCGATTCTCTGCAAACAGCCTTAGCCTTTCTGAACCCGGAGAAGTATCCACAACTAAAAGGAGCACTTGATCAGACCAAATTACTCCAAGACAAATTCCAGGGAGCAGAAGAAGTCAAAGCATTTTTAGCAGAGCGAAAGCAATTGCTGAAACAGCAATTTGCAAAGCTTGGATGGAGCAAAGAACTGAAGCGCTTGAATAAAGAAGTGTACTATTACTCAGCTCAAATCAAAGAGTACAAGGAAGCATTACGAGATGGAAAGAAGGCAGAAAAGAAAGTGCTTGAACTGTTGAGTAAAACAAAAGTATTCCAGGAGTTCATGGAACGTAATTCCTACCTGGCAACCTTCTTTCGCATGCCTTCGCCAGCAGATCCTGGTTATGCAGCAAATATGGCGGGACTGCAAACAAGAGCTGATCTTTCTACAATACTCAACCAACAAATCTCTGCCGGAGGGCCAAATGCACAGCAACAGTTTCAGCAACAAATTCAGACTGCACAATCAGAAATACAAAACCTGAAAAACAAAATCCTTCCACAAGGAGGCAGCAGTGATGAACCAATGCCCGACTTTAAACCCAATAACCAAAAAACAAAAAGTTTTCTGCAACGCATTGAATGGGGCAGCAATATGCAAACCAGCAAAGGCAATCTCTATTTCCCTGTTACCAGTGATATTGGTGTGAGTGCTGGATTTAAGGTCTCGGACAAAAGCATCATTGGTATTGGTGCGAGTTATAAAGTCGGTTTGGGTCAAAACTGGCAGAACATCAACATCACCCATCAAGGTGCCGGGCTACGAACTTTTGTGGATATAAAGTTGAAAGGAAGCTTCTGGATCAGTGGGGGTGGTGAGATGAACTACCGGACAGAGTTCAGAAGAATAGAAGTATTGAAAAATATGAATGCATGGCAGCAGAGTGCATTATTGGGGATTAGTAAGAAATATAAAGTAGGGAAGAAGTTTAAAGGGAATGCACAACTGCTGTATGATTTTTTATGGAAACAACAACAACCACGTACAAATGCAGTGGTGTTTAGGGTGGGGTATAATTTTTAAACAACAATAAATATTTATGAGAATTTTTCTGCTGGTGTTAGCCTTTGGGACTATATGCAGTACCCTGCATGCACAAACATCCCTTTATGATATTGCAATTGACTCTTCAGGGACCAATTCTGTTATTAATTTAAATACTCTTCAAGGCAAAAAAATCCTGATTGTTAATGCCGACGATTCAGATACAAGTCTGACAGCTCAAATTCGTGAATTAAAACAACTTTTGCTTTTATATAAGGGAAGGTTGTCAATAGTAATTATTCCTTCGGGAAGTTTTTCGGGACAAACAAATACAAACACACTACAACAAATCCTGAATGCCCGGGCTGATGGCAATCCATTCATAGTAACTGGGCTAATGAGTGTAAAGGGTGCCGATATAAGCATGTTATACCAATGGCTAACACAAAAATCAAAAAATGGAGTTCTTGACTCAGAGGTGATGAGACCATTTCAGAAATATTTAATCAATGAAAGCGGGAGATTGATGGGTGTTTTCAGTGGTAAGTTAACCACCTCTAATACAGCATTAAAAAACGCTATAGCCAGGCAATAAAATCACTGTCAGTTCTTGTTTAAATCTTTTATCATGATCAAAAAGCCTTTTTTCTACTTACTGCTACCTGTTCTTTTGTTTGTTAATAATGTTAAAGCACAACCAGAATGGTCTTCCTCAGATTTTATGATACAACTGGCAAAGATGGACTTTAAAATGAAAAGAGTGGTACCCCCTTCGCCGGAGGCAGCATCACTGGGTCAGTACGGTAATATCCCTATAAGCCTTTATACAGGCACTCCTAAAATAAGTATACCACTAGCCGAATTAACTGGTAGCAGATTGTCGTTGCCGGTTTCTTTAAGTTATAACGCTACGGGGTTTAAGCCGCAGGATGTGGCATCATGGGTAGGGCTTGGCTGGTCACTCAATGCGGGGGGTGTTATTACCCGATCTGTTATGGGTAATCCTGACACAGATGATAACTATTTCAACGTAACCAATAATTATATGAACCTGCCACCAACCAGTGACTGGATGACAATGTATGAATACATGACAAAAATCCAAAAAGGTGATATGGAGACACAACCAGATGTTTACTATTATAATTTTGGAAATTATTCGGGTAAGTTTTTGGTTAAAACAGATGGAACAATCATAAAAAAAGAAAAAAACAATTTGAAAATCACCCGTAATGGGCTTTCAGGTTTTACCATAACCGATGATAATGGGATTGAATATTTTTTTAACCAGACAGAAAACTCAACAATAATACCAGACGATGCTTTAGAGGGAATACCCTTAAGAATTTATTCTAATTATCCGGGTAGCTGGTATCTTACTTCTATAACCGCCCCCTCTGGAAACGAAACAATAAGTTTATCCTATTATAGTACAGCTGCTCATAAATTATTCAATAATATTATAGCCAATAACTCTGTGAGTTATAGTTTAAACAACCGTTACCCCAGTGCCACATGGAGTGGCCCTGGTAATGTTTATAGCGCACCGCCGTATTCATCAACGATAAGAAAGTATCTTCAATCGATAACACTTATTAAAAACGGGCTGACTGTAGCCTATATTAATTTTAATTCGGCTCCTGACCAGCGGCAAGATCTTGATGATGCAGATTATCCCGGAGAAAGGTTACTGCAATCAATACAGGTATATTATCAACAAAAAACTTCTGAAGTAAGACTGGTTAAACAGTTTAATTTTTACAGCAGCTATTTTGTGAAAAATATTGTCAGCCCGCAACCAAAGGATAAAAGATTAAGATTAGACAGTTTACAGGAAATCGCTGTTGATGCCACTGCACAATCAAAGCCTCCGTACCGGTTTTTTTATACCACGAATACAGTTCCTTCTTTAAATGCCTGCATCGACCACTGGGGTTTTAGTAATAACGGAGCAGACCCTGCAACAACCTTGGTGCCATCTGTAGATATCGGAGGCCAGTATTTTGGAGGTGGCGCTGACAGAGAGCCAAATTTTACCGGAAGCTCCACTGCTATTCTCAATCAAATAAAATACCCGACAGGGGGGTACACTTTATTTGAATATGAACTTAATGAAGCTGCAGTAGTTAATAGTCAGTATCAAACAGTAATGAAACCGGCGGGAGGGATAAGAATCAAACAAATGACAGATTATTCATTTGAAAATAATAAAGCCATTGTAAAAAAATATGAGTATAAACAGGATGATGGAAATAGCAGTGGGAAATGTGAGTTTCCTATATACCATTCCGGTAGCACTTACTACAATTATTATGTTCCCTCATATGGGGGAACCAGCGAGGAATATGATATTAATTATATCGCCGTTTCTGCCAACTCTGTTGCCGGACTTGGATTTATCCAGGGGAGCCATATTGGATATACCCAGGTAACAGAATACCAAACAGAAGTGACCACCAATGTTGATCTTGGAAAAACTGTTTATAACTACCGGTTTGAAGGATTTATAAAAAATGATGACCATATTGCCAATGGTGATCTGGACAGTATGCGGGTTTACGATAATAGCGGAAAACTTATTTACCGGCAGGATAATACATATGGATATGTAACTATTGCCGGATTGCCAGCTTACCCTGTAACATCAGCTCCGGTACAAGACAATAAAAACGTTTTATGTAAATATTACCAGAACGGAACCACATACTATGCATGGAAAAACCAGGGGTTTACCAGCCCCGTTTGTGCTGAAAGCAAAGTGTATACCACTAAACTGCAAACGCAGGGGTATAGTCATACAAGCTGGCAAAAAAAACTACTGACACAAACAGAAAAAAAATACGATCAGCTTACTAACTCTTATATCACAAGTACCAAAACGTATACTTATGGAAATAATACCTATACGATGCCAACCCGTATTGACCAAAATACTAATAACAACGAAATTGTAACCATCATAAAAAAATACCCGTTGGATTTTACTGTACCAACAGGAGTTACACTGGATGACGCTACCAAAGGCATTCAGCTATTACAGACAAAAAATATTGTAGGAGCAGAAATTGAATCTGTGCAGCTGAGACAAAACCCTGATGGGAGTAATAAACGATACGTAAGCGGACTGATTACTACCTATTATCCCTTATCTCCTTATCCAAAGGATATATACCGGCTGGAAATGCAGGCACCGTTAACATCCCTTCAATCTCCTTCAATCAGCGGTTCAGGTAATTTTAGTTTTGACCCGGCGTATAAAGTATTGGGAGGTTTTAAATATGATTACTACGGAAATATACTGGAACAGGCAAAAAACAATGATATACCTAAGTCTTACATCTGGGATTATTACGATAATCTGCCTGTTGCAGAAGTGACCAATGCACCCCTTGCAGATATTGCTTATACCAGTTTTGAAAGTACCGGATTTGGTAACTGGACCATTAGCGGAGGCACGATTTATACCTCAGGAGGGCTTACCGGAAGTAAAGGATATACGCTTAACACAGGTAATTCTATCAGTAAATCAGGGTTAAATTCCGGAAGACAGTTTATTGTATCCTATTGGAGCCGAAACGGGGCTATCGTTGTTTCTAATTCGGGTAATACAATTGTTGGCAATACCAGGAATGGCTGGACCTATTATGAACATTTGCTAAACACCGGAATTACCAATGTTAATATTACTTCTTCGGGTGCAACCATAGATGAACTGAGATTATTCCCCAAAGATGCCCAGATGACTACTACTACTTATTATGCAGGCACCGGTGCAAGTACACAATCTTCCGTTACCAGCCAGTTTTTGAATTATGAGTATGATGGCCTCAACCGGCTTTTGAATATTAAAGATGAAGATGGTAATATCCTGAAAAATTATAAATATAGTTATGGGTTGGGTACAGCCCCCATCCCCTCTGCAAAAACTTTGTTTTATAATGATTCAGTCAAAGCCAATTTTACCCGTGCCTCCGGCACCTGCCCGGCTGGAACAGAGCCGTCAACCATTGCTTATAAAATAGCTTATGGAAAGTATGTTTCCAGTATCAGCCAGGCAGATGCCAATGCCAAGGCGGCAGCAGACAGCGCAGCTAACGGGCAAAACTTTGCGAATACATATGGGCTGTGTTTATACTGGAATGACCCACAAATGCTACGATTTGAAAAGAATAACTGTTCTCCCGACGAAGGAGCCTCGCTGTGTTCGTTAAGCGGTCCGGGTCATTTACGAAGCAGTATAGCGTATTCTGTTGCTGCACACACTTATTCTTCTACTATCAGTAAAGAGGATGCCAATAGTAAGGCATTGGCAGCACTTGCCACACAGGGACAGGACTATGCAAACAGTAACTGCTGGTGCTCCTGTTATTTAGAGGGGCAGAAAATGATAAATGGAGCCTGTGAAACAGGAGTAAGATATAACAGCAGTGCCGTAGAAATATCTCCCGGTTACTGGCAATGTACTTACTATTACCAGTTCAGCGATTATTCTACCAGCCAGGAATATTATGAGTATTCATCCTCACCTTGCCCCATACTATAAAACTTAAAAGGCCAGCAATATGTACAACTTAAAATATCATTTTGTATTAATAATAGCAACGTTAGCCTTTTATGTATTACCAGCAGGCGCTCAGGTAAGCACCGACCGTAATCATGTTGTAAGTAACACAATAAAACGTCCGGGTATCACAACACAAACACAAGTTGATGCCTTGACGTTGACACAGGAACGTTTGCAACAGGTGGTTTATTTTGATGGACTGGGACGGCCAATACAAACCGTGGTTGCTCAGGGTGCAACAGGGAACAGAGATATTATTACGCCAGTTGAGTATGATGGTTATGGCCGGGAAGTCAAAAAATTCTTACCCTATGCAGATCTTAACAGTACGAGTTATGGTAGTTTTCGTACTAATGCGGCTACCGACCAGGCGTATTACTATAATGCTTCTAACAGTGCTTCAGATGCGGCAAAGGATGTAAACCCGTATAGCCAGGATTTTCTGGAATTTTCTCCTCTCAACCGTAAAAAGGAAATAGGTGCTCCCGGCGAAACCTGGCAACCGGGTAGCGGGCATGTTCTAAAACAGCATTTTTGGTTAAACACAAGCAGTGATTTAGTACGTAACTGGAAGGTAACTGATGTTAGCAACAGCTTCGGCAGCTACAGTACCGCTGCAACTTATGGTGCCGGGGAGTTGTTTAAAAATGTAACCGTGGACGAACATGGCAAACAGATGATTGAGTTTAAGGATAAAGAAGGGAAAGTGGTTTTAAAAAGAGTACAGTTGACCGGTAATCCAGATGACGGAACAGGTAACGCTCCTTCTGTAGATGGAGATGCCTGGTTGAGTACTTATTACATTTATGATGATTTAAATAACCTGCGCTGTGTGATACAGCCACAAGCTGTAAGATTAATGAAGCTGGCAGGCAACTGGAATCTTGCAACCTTCTATGATGAGCAATGCTTCCGTTATGAATATGATTCTCGTAACCGGATGATCCGCAAAAAAGTACCTGGAGCTGAAGAAGTATGGATGGTATACGATGCAAGAGATCGCTTAGTGATGACACAGGATGGTAATCTTCGAAGTACAAGCCAAAAGAAATGGCTGTATACTTTATACGATACACAAAACAGACCTATTGCAACTGGGTTGATGATAGATAACAGTAACTACAATAATCTTTCTTACCATTTAGGGCAGGCAGCTACGAGTACAGCATACCCTAACACAGGTTCATATACTATTGAAGAATTAACACGGACATTTTACGATGATTACACGTGGCGGTCTTCCTGGAGCAATCCGTTAACGGATACCTATAATAATTCTTACAATACTTACTTGCAATCAGCCAGCACCTCGGTATGGCCTTATGCAGAAACGCCTGCAAAAAGTGAACAGACCAGGGGCATGGTGACAGGCACCCGTATTAAAGTACTTGGCACAAGCACTTATTTATTCAGTGTAATGATCCATGATGCAAAGGGTAGGTTGATACAGGTACAAGCTCAAAACCTGACACAAGGTACAGATATCGCCACAACCCAATACGGATGGCAAGGCCTGGCAATAACAACAGTCAATAAAACAGAAAAAGCTGGCACCAATGCACAAACAACAGTTGCCGTGTCACTCATGACTTATGATGATTTAGGCAGATTGATAAAAACAGAAAAGAAAGTAAGCAATACCAAAGTTGCAAGTGGAGCAATGCCAGGCGAATGGACAGTAGTAGGTGAACAGGCATATGACAAGTTAGGTCAGCTGGTACAAAAGAAACTGGGCAGAATAAAAAATACAGATGGAACTTATAGCAGTACTCCCATTGAAACGCTTGCGTACGATTACAATATCCGTGGATGGATGCTGGGAGCCAACCGAAGCTTTGCAAAAAGTACTTCAGTTACATCAAACTATTTTGGCTTTGACTTGGGCTACGATAAAACAGATGTAGCGCCAGCCGGTGGTTCATCTATCGGCACCTATGCTGCAGCACAATTCAACGGAAACATCAATGGAACCGTCTGGAAAACTATTGGTGACCAGGAAATTCGGAAATATGATTTTAGTTATGATGCCGTAAATAGGCTTACTGCTGCGGATTTTAATCAATACACAAGCGGCTTTAATAAGAATGCCGGTATTGATTTTAGTGTAAGTGGCTTAACATATGATGCCAATGGGAATATCCAGTCTATGAGGCACAAAGGATGGAAAGCTTTTTCTTCTGTAACTATTGATGATATGACCTATAACTATATCGCCGGAAGCAACAAGCTATTGAATGTGATCGATGCGGCAAACGATCCGCAAACAAAACTGGGAGATTTTAGGACCAGCATCTTGCATCCAAACAGTGGCAGTAAAAACAGCAGTACGGTTGACTACGCCTACGATGTGAATGGAAACATGGTGAAAGATTACAACAAAGACATGGTGGGTTATACAGGTGCCAATGGTGTTGAGTATAACCATCTGAACCTGCCAAGTAAGATAACCGTAAAAAAAGATGGCATTACTAATAAAGGGACGATTGAATACTTCTATGATGCAGGTGGCAACAAACTGAAAAAGATTGTTACGGAAGGAAGTTTGGTAACAACTACGTTATACATGGGTGGAGCAGTTTACAGAAATGATACCCTTGAGTTTGTTGGTACGGAAGAAGGCAGGCTGCGTTACCAAGTATATAAGAACAAACTCTTTTACGACTATTTTGTAAAAGATCACTTAGGTAATGT
>JAKFDY010000467.1:0-7321 GCA_036675885.1 Lacibacter sp.
GCGCATATCGGTATGACGTGGAACCTCAGCCAAGGTTTAGATTAAATAACTAACCGATCTATTTTTTACTTGCTATTCGGCCCCCGTTTCTACGGGAGCCCCTTTAAAAATCTTCATTCAACAATCTCAATAATTACGTTATGAACGGAAAAAAATTTTTCTTAAACGCTTGCGTCGGCGCATTCTCAGAAGTTCGACAACCAGGGACAACGCATCATTCATTTGAAGAAATTACGGGTCGTCTTCTTCACATCACTTTCAAAGAAACAAGCAAGGGCGAAGCAATGCGGCTTTACATCGTTGACGAATTGAACTTTTACATTATCTCAATGTTCGTCAAGTCAAGAACGGCAAATGTGTTTTGCCTTATGGCCCGCAACTTGGATTTGCATTCAAAGTTGACATTGAAAATGAATCGCAAAGACGACAAAGACTTTCTTTCAATTTACCAATTTGGTTCTTCTGTTCGTTGGGCTTACGATCAAAGCAACCGGCATGAATTGCCAACTGATAAAGACGAAAAGCGTGCATTCCTTCGCAGCATCATTGAAAACGAAACTATCCCTGCATTGGGTAAAATCCTTAACCCCTATCCCTATCATTCAATTTATAAGCCATTAGGCTCAGGCAATGGTTTAAAGGGGGACTATTTCAGCAACGACAGAACAACAGCCCGTCACAATCCTGTTTCTGAATCTGAATACACAGCCGCAGGTTTTGCTTCACGTAAATCCTATATAAAGAATGGTTAAGGTAGATGAATTGAAGCCAGGCGTTCATGTTGAACTGACTAAAGAAGTTGTTGGCATGAAGAAAAATGTTTGCGCTGTTGCTCATGAGTTGTTGACAATTCAAAGCATGAATTACTACCCTGTTTTGATTGTGACGAAATACGCTTGCCAAGATCGCTTTTCGGTCCATGCCGATAATATCACAACTGAGTTGCAAGCGAAGTATGTAAAGCATATTAAAAACGATGTAAAGCATAAAACAGTTACAAAATGGCAATAAGAGGTTTTGAAAATATAACACACGAACTAACTCCCTTTGAAATAGAAGCAGTTGTTCCAATGATGCAAGATGAATTGCCAAAGCATAAAGGCAAGGCGAATTCAATCACTAATGCAGAATTGCGTGAAATGATCTTGCAACGCTTTAACACGAAAATTTTCGAACCACGAATTAGAAAGGTTGCTGAGTTTATCCGTCAAACGCATTTAATTGAATGCCTGGTTGCTTGGAAAAAAGGCTACTTCATTGCAACAACACCCGAAGAAATGGAAGAATGGTTATTCACTATGAAGCAAAGGCGAAATGCATTAAACGCAACTATTGCAGCGGGTGAAAAAAGTAAAAAAAGAATGACGGGACACACTCAGCCGAACCAACACAAGAAACGTAAACAAGACCCGAAGGCAAATCAACACTTCATCTTTCAATAATTAAAAATGAAAATAGCAGTTACAGAATTAAGGGAGTTCTTCAAACGTACTTCCAAAATAAAGACGAACAATATTCTTCCTGTTTACGGAAGCATCTTGTTTGAGTTCACAAAGGAATGCGTTTACCTCACTAAAACAAATGGATTTTCTTTTTGTAAACATGAAATTGAATCGGAAGAAAATGAAGAAGGTATTTTTGCAATTGAAGAAAAGCGTCTTACACCCCTTGTTAACAATGCCGTTGGCGAATTCATTGAATTCAAACTAAAAACTAAAAAAGCTATTGTTGCTGAGAAAGAACAGATCATTACAATTGCTGTAATTAGTGACGACGAAAACACTTCTTCAATTCAGGTAATAGATCACACAGCTTTCCCTTCCTTTCCTGAGCAAAACAAATCTTCTGAGCCTGTTTACTTAAACAACGATGTTATTAAGTCATTAAACGAAGCAAAATCATTCTGCTTTGTTGCAAATGTTGAAACAAGTTACAGCTATGTGTACCTGAGCAAAAAGAACGGCGGCAATTTTATATTCTCTACAACCGGGCAAATTTTTTATCTGAATAAAATCGAAGACGAATTACCTGAGTTTTCTCTTAGTCCCGAAAGCTGTTCAATGCTGCTTCCATATACAAACATCATGTATTACAAAGCGGGTAATTACAATTTTTTCAATACAGGTAAAACAGTATTCGGATTTATTCAGTCACGTTTAAACCCTCCAAACTTTCAAGTCATTATCGACGCTATAGACAGAACCGACTTCATAGAGTTGAAGCGTCAACAGGTAATTGATTTTAGCGAATTGGTTTTATCATTCTCTCTTGAAGTGCCTGTTGTTATATTCTCATTTGAAGAAAGCGGGTTGGTCGGTTCTTACTCAGAAGCAGAATATAATGTTGATACAAAAAGGTCCCTGTACGTCAATAAGAACCACGATGCAGACGACTTCGCTCTAAATGCTTCATTTACTCACATGGCATTGAGTTGTTTCACAGGTGAAAATCTTAAAGGCTATATCGTAAGAGATAACAACGGGAAAGAAAACAGCTTTTGTATTGAATCCGAAGAAAACCCAGGCTTATCAATTGTACTTGGATTGTACCACACCAAAATAAAATAACACTCAAATGGATTTACAACAATTCAATTTGGACGCTGCCAAGAAAGGCAAGCCATTAATTACCAGGGATGGTAAAGAAGCACGCTTTATTGCCAATATCGAAGGAAGGCCCGCCCCTATTGTTGCCGAAGTGCTAATAAAGAAAGATGTATTTGGTATGAAGGCAATAGAAAAATGGGAAATGGAAAGTTTTTTCGAAGACGGCAAATATTTGGGCAAGCACGAAAGCCCTTTGGACTTATTTATTAAAAACTAAAATCAATCAATAAAACATCATGCTTAAAACAATTGCAATTGGACACCTGGGAAACGACGCAACAGTAAACCAGGTTAGCGGCAACACAGTAATTAATTTCAATGTTGCTCATTCTGAGAGTTACAAAGATGCCCAGGGAAACAAGATGAATAAAACAACTTGGGTAAGTTGTTCTTATTGGACTGATAGAACTGCGGTTGCTCCATACTTAACTAAGGGCACGCTTGTTTGTGTTGAAGGTGTTCCGTCAGTTGATACGTACCAAAACAAGGATAATAAAATTTTAGCGCAATTCCGCTTGCGTGTTTCAAGTGTGCAGCTTCTTGGCAGTTCAAACCGTGACAACAGCCAACAACAAAACCAGGGCGGCAACTTCCAAGGTCCGGGACAGGGCTTTAATCCTAATACTGATGCATCGGACGACTTACCATTTTAAAAACAACAAAACCAACTGTTCACATGGAACAACTGCTTGACATTTTTTCTTTCGTGTTATACAAAACATTTCGTTTGATGTTGGCAATTGCTGCGATCATGGTTCTTACGTGCTATGCAGCAGTAAAGGCAAATGAATTCGCCGGGTGTATAGTCTTGTGTGTAGGCTTGCTTTATTTGAATGAGTATGGAAAAACTAAGTGAGAGAGAATTCAAGCATCCTACTTGCGGCGCAAAGTGCAGGCGTGAAAAGAAGCCGAAGAAGATCTATCAACTGAAACGCACGCCGATAAAGAAGAAGCCTTACAAAATTAAACCTATTGCAAAAAAACGAATAAAGCAAAATGAACAATACGCAATTGAACGGGAAAAGTTCTTAGCGAAAAATGACGAATGCCAAATTAAAGCCCCAGGCATTTGCAGTTATTCAGCTTTAGTTATTCATCACACCAACGGAAGGGAAAATGAAAGGTTGTTGATCGTTGAAGACTGGTTGGCAAGTTGCCCGGAATGTAACATTTGGATTGAAGGCGAAGGGACTGAATGGGCTTACGCAAATGGAATAAAGAAACACAAACACAGACTAAAAGAAAATGGTTTATCTAATTCACTTCGACAAGCCCTTTAAAGGTGTTCAGCATTATATCGGGTACTCAGCAGATGAAAATTATTTGCAACGTATCGAACACCATAAGAAAAACACCGGGTCCGCATTGATTCGTGCAGTAAACAAAGCCGGTATAAAATGGAAGGTTGTTCGTGAATGGCCCGGCGAAGATGGAAACTTTGAACGTAAGCTAAAAAATCAAAAGTCAACCCCTTGCCTTTGCCCCACTTGTAAAGTAAATAAAGACAAATTCAAAAAACAACGGCTGAGGTCAAAAAAGAAAGCAAAACAAAATTCAGATGTACCGAACACCACCACCGACGCCAATTAATGAAGTCGAAGACAGGAACCCAACAAGAAGATTTCTTTCCCTGTTATCGGAAGATATTCTTTATGCAAAAAACAAGCTTTTAGAAATAGAAAGCATGAAACGTTTCGACGATCTTTTTACAAGTGGCGAACGATGTTCGATAAAGCAGCTAATTATAAAATTGGAAGAAAGGTCCCAGGCTTTAACTGCTGCAAAAAAAACATTCCTATAAAAACCAATAATCCAACCCTACGGAAACAACCAATCCGTTACCCTTTGAAAGCATTAACCTCTAAAATTTAATTCAACCAATGGCAAAAGAAGAAATATTAAAAGACTACGGCATTAGTGAGCATTTCGACTTATTCGGAAAGCAATCATTCCGGCCAACACATAAAATTGCTTTTACGGCTCCAAAGATCATTAGTGAATACCATACTGAGGAAGTGGACAAGGAAAGCGGGGAAAGTATTCTTACACGCATGTATGAATGCGAACCGTTCCCAGGTAAAAAGAGGTCCCGCATTTTTATTGCTGATGTGTACGACAGGAATTTTAAGCCAAACCACGGAAAGAAGCTTCTCCCTGGCAGATCAAAGGGCGAACAGTCAAATTATAAGATTAAATAAACAAAGGCTTAAAAACGATTTAAAACGGTTTGAATGGCAAAGGACCCAGCATTATTGTTTTACATAGATACATGGTTAGTCGCTACAAAGGAAATGAAATCTGATTGCCGGGGTTGGTATTTGAATTTAATTCTTCACCAATACGATAAGAAAGACCTTCCGAATGATATTGAAGAATTGGCAAACTTGGCCGATGTGCGTGTTAGTGAATTCGAAAGATTTAAACAAGTGTTCGAACAAGTGTTGCAACATAAGTTCGAACTAAAAGAGAATGGACGTTTAGAAAATGCTTATGCAAAAGAAATTTTAAAATCCCGTGAAGTCTTTAAAGTAAAAAGAGAATCGGCGGGTAAGATGTCTTATTTCATTCGCTACATACGCAAGCATTTGAGCCAAGATGAAAACCTTTTGTTCTTCATAAAAAAGCATGTTGATTTAACCGACGTGAATACAAAAAGTGAACAAATGGTTGAACATGTGTTCAAACAAATGCGTGAACTATATATAAATGGAAATGGAAATGAAGATATTAATAAAGGGAAAGAAGAAAAAAAGGGGGCGGGAGAAAAAGAAGAAGGGGAAAACGAACCAGGGGAGCCAGCGGGTCCAAAAGTTCCCATCATTAACCAGGGCCTTAGTGTTTTGATTGTGCCGGAAATGCGCAACGTTTGGTTAAAGCATAGGCCGCAGTATCAATTCGACATGCGTAATGATGCGCAACCGATAAGGCTAATTGCTGAGGCTATTGCAAAAGGTGAAAATGTTTCTGCGTACACAAATGCAGGTATTGAAAAAATTAAAGAAGTATTCGAAGCCTTGGTTGTTTGGTCCCTTACTCACAACCTGTACAGAAATTTTCAGTTATCGCAATTTGAAAAGTATCTGCAAACCATCTTCGAAAATTTCAGAAACGCAAACGACGGTCCTGCTAATTCGCAAACTGAAAAGCCAAGGGCCTCAGTTGTTGAAACAAATATTAAAGCGGCGCAAGGTGCAGCCGATCTAATCAAAAACAAATACGGACAATGAAATACGCAGCTATAGTTTACAGTGCAATATGTGCCGCAATAATTACGGGCATCATTATAACAAAAAGTGCATGGCCCCTTTTGGCACTCATTTGTTTACCCGAAGTAAAAACAAATTCAAAAGATAACGACAATGACAAACAAGATTAAAACGCTTGCAGACCTCAAAGAAATTCTTGCAACGCTTACGGAAGATCAACTTCAACAACCGGGAACAATTTTAATTGAAGATTCCCCGCATGAATTTATTAGCGGCTTGGAAGTAATCAATTCCCCTTGGTTGTATAACAGATCAGACAGCGACGACCAGGGAACATTTGAAGACTTAAAGCAATTGCACGGCGAAGAATTCATTGAAGAAGAATACGCCATAATGTTTCCCGAAGGAATGGTTGTATTGTACCTAACAAGCGAAAAGCCATTGTAAGAAATGAAAGTAACAGACGTAAAGAAAGGTAAAAAATATTTCCAAGTGCGTGCAACATGCTTATTCGACAGGCATACAGCCAAAAAGAAACGTGAAACAATTGTTTACCTGGTATTGGAAGTTAATACTGAAAAACAAATGGTTTGCGCATCAATTGGCGGCGGTCCTGCACAATGGTTTAATAAAAGCCATGTTGCACGTTGGAAAGATTCAAAAACCGAAGAAGATAAATAATTTTTCACCCCTTACAATTAAAATAAAATGCAAGATCAAACAGAGGTTGCAGCACCTAAAGCACGAACAGAAATTAAGGAATACAGAATCGTAACATACTACCACGGATTTTTTTGTCATTGGGCGCATCGTTTAGAATTGCTCAGGCATTGGAAATTTCTTTGGTGGCGTGGTTCATCATGGGAAAAGGTCGCAGGCAATTCGCTTGAAACTTCAATTCCTTCTGAATGGAAGCAATTGAATATTGTTTCACGTATCACATTAGAACCAGGCGACGAATAATTTTTAAACCCCTCAATAAAAAACATCATGGAAAAAATTGAATTACGTAAAAACAGAGTAGGCGAATTCTTCTTTAGAAAGATTTCAAAGAATGGCAAGCAGATCGGCAAAGCCGCCGTAATCGAAGCCGTGGAAAAACTCCTTGCGAACCACGTCCAGGGTATCGAGCAGGATCTGCAGCGCCTGGCCCGACGTATCCACCGGCTCGCGGTCGGCGCCCGCGTCGCGGGTGTACTGCTTGATCGCCTTCTTCAGCTCCTCGCCGATGCCGATGTAGTCCACAACAAGTCCGCCGGGCTTGTCCTTCCAGATTCGATTGGTGCGCGCGATCGCCTGCATCAGGCCGTGGCCCTGCATGGGCTTGTCGACATACAGCGTGTGCACGGGCGGCGCGTCGAATCCGGTCAGCCACATGTCGCGGACGATGACGATTTCCAGCGGGTCGCTCGCATCTTTGAACCGTTTTTCCAGCATCTTGCGCTGGGTCTTGTCAGTCCGGTGCGGCCGAAAGTGGATAGGATCGGCCGAGGTGCTTGTCATCACCAC
>JAKFDY010000468.1:0-3386 GCA_036675885.1 Lacibacter sp.
CACTCATATGTTAAAGTCAGCTTTAAGGAATGTGCTGTCCCAATTGGTTACACACAACGGGCAGGGCTTGGCGAAGTGGGGGGAGTGTTGTTCCGTCCGCCCCCATTTTGCCCAACTCAATGTTATGTGCCGTTATTCGTTACCAGGGAATGATAAAAACAATTTTTTGTCTTGCTTTTTATAATCGCCATAAATTATTGTTGTGTCTCCGCTGTTAACTAACGAATAAGCTGCTGAGTTTGTCGTAAAGGGATATTCTATATTGTTCTGAATGATTGTTCCATATACTGAGCAACTTAGAACGTCAAATTCAAGATCCCATAGTGTTCCGTCTATTGGTTTTGAGTTTTTAATTATGTTAAGAACGTCTTTTTGGGTCAGAGACCAATGATTACATTTAATGGTGTCCTTATCAGTTGAGTTTCGCTCTATGCGATTACCAAGTAAAGTAACTGTGAAAGGCTTTTGATTGTCAAACAATTTAACTCGTTTGGATACAACGGCTGTGTCTAAGATTTTTACAACGGAATTGTCGCTGGACTCGTTTATAACAGTTTCGGTATTTGCCGAATTATTGTTTGAACAACTTACAAGTATAACAATTATTAAAAGATACTTTATCATACGGAATGTTTCTAATGGCACATAACACAAATGTATATGATATAAGACGCTACCTATTCAAAATTTCAAGTTTGAAAACCAATAATTTAACGTTATACTTTTTGTATTGTTCTTAGCACAATCCGCCATAACAATCATCAATAAAACCAGTCCCTTCAATATCACCAATGAAGGACAGTTTTTATTCTACCCAACCCAATACCTCCCGTTGAAAACCAAACGCATTGTCAAACCTTGGTGTAATAACTATTTTACCGGTCTTGTCGATGTAGCCAAACTTGTTTCCGATTTTCACAGGCGCTAAACCATACCTAAAATAACCCGCTTTGTTATAAACAGGTTTTAAAAGAAAGCGTCCCGTTGTGTCAATATAGCCATACTTCACCTGCTTCCCGTTTTTTATTCCTGCTATGGCAAGCCCGTTATGAAAATCTGTAACATCAAAATATTCTGCATCAATCACAAGCTTGCCTGTCTTGTCAATGAAGCCCCATTTGTCATTAATTTCCACTGCTGCAAATCCCTCGTTGAAACTTCTGATAAAACCAAAGGTTCGGCCAAAAACGAACTTCCCGGTCGTGTCTATAAAACCCGATGTTACACCCTTTTCGTCGCTGCTTATTTGCACCGCAGCATATCCTTCGGAAAAAGCGGAAACCCCGTTATACGTTGGTTCTAAAATAATTTCACCCGTTCTCTTGATCATGCCCGTTTTGCCGTTTCTTTTATGAAAAACCGAAAACCCATCCTCAAAATACAAAGTGCCGTAATCAACACCTTTTGCTTCAAGAACAATGTTTCCAAGCGTGTCAATTAAAACGATTTTCCCGTCCTTACTTGCACTGGCAATTCCTTCTTCATCAAAATAGCCAATGTGGTCGTAAATAGCAGGAATAACTAATTCGCCTTTAGTGTTTAAACAGCCGGCCTTGCCTTCAAAGATGTTCTCCGGGTCTTTGGCATCAAAGACAGTAATAAGTCCATGAATAAAAAATGGATAATCAGGATAAGTTGCAAAAGGTATTGGCCAGTAATACGTAAAGGGGCTTATGAGTTTTCCGCTTGTGTCAACAAGGGCAATTTTTTTATCTTTTATTACGCTGGCTACTTTTTCAAACCCAAATGCTCCTGCATAATCATAAATGGGTTCCACAACAAATTCACCGGCTTTATTAATAATGCCCCACTTGTTTCCAACGGCAACAGGAGCGTAGCCTGCAACAAAACACTGCACTGCGTCAAACCTGTTAGCAATAACCTGGTTGTTTGCAAAGTCGGTGAAACCAAATTTTTTGTTGTTAGAGGAAACAGCAAGTTTGTCCGTAAAGCAAAGATTTCGATAACTCCCAACACCATATTCCTGGTTCAAAATAAAGTTTCCCTCCCGGTCAATAATGCGCCATGCCTGGTTGTAATACACCTGGGCAAACTCCAACGTTGAAGTATCTTGCGCAAATCCAATGAATGTCCAAAGGGTTGTTATCAGCAGCAGGGTCAGTCTCATAAAATGCTTCACAACAGGTTTATTTCTGCTAGTATACACAACATCTTTCAAAACGCAAAGTCTGTATATCAATTACAGGTATGTATCACGGTATATGTTTCAATTTATTTGGTGTTTTAAAGATAGGGTTGTGTATCCAATAGGTTCATCTTTCGACTTTTACTGATGCGTATGTGTTGCTGGTCACAAGACACAGCAACGGCGAACTTCGTGCTGGACTGTTTTGTAGCACAAGATTTGAGAAGATGGAACACCAACAAAGGCGGAGATTTTTTTTATGATGGCTCGCCGTTTGCCAGCATAGCAGCAAACCGAATGTTGTGCGATGTAAGTTTGTTCCTGCTCCTGAATTATTTAATGACTGCTGTAAAGCGGCAACTAAATGTGTATAAGCTGTATACATTTCAGCAAGCCGTAAATCTATAAACAGGATCGATGATTGATTAAATCCTGAATAACCCGGTTAATGTAGTTTCACCCAGTATGTGACCTTTCATCGCCTCCAGAAGTTCAGCTTTGGTCATTCCCTCTTTTGGGGTTAAACTTATATCCAAAGCATATAATTTGAAATTATACCGATGAGTTCCACCAGGCGGGCAAGGACCATTATATCCCTTTTTATTCCAACTATTTAAACCCTCTGTTGCTTTGATTTCTGTAACACTTCTTTTCTCCTCAAGACCGGTAACTGTGCCTGGTATATTATAAATTACCCAATGCACCCAGGTACCCATTGGTGCGTCAGGATCATCCATAATGATGGCAAAACTTTTTGTTTTTTCAGTAAAACCACTCCAGCTAAGTGGTGGCGGTATATCAGCGCCATCGCAGGTATATTTAGCAGGAACAGGTTTTCCCTCTTCAAAAGCTGAGCTGATCAGTTTAAAGTTGGCTGAAGTTTGCGACTTTGAAATACCTGCCATAAAAATAAAAATCAGTAAAAAAAAGTGTGTCTTAACAGCATTTTGAGTGTTCATATCTTTTTTTAGCAGAAAGTTTCAATTTGAATTTGTGAGGGTGAAAATACGAAGATCAGGGTTTTCTTTTTCTGCTTCTATGGATTTTATAAAGTTAAACTTCGTGAGTAGTTTAGTTGAATTCTGATTATCGTTATGAGTCAATGCTATTATTTTTTGAAACTGCAATGTTTGAAAAGCATAGTCAATAACTTTTTCTGCCGCTTCTTTCATTATTCCCTGCCCCTGGAATTTTGTCATAAGTTCATACCCAATTTCGCATCTGCTTTTTTCGTTTGAAA
>JAKFDY010000469.1:0-6664 GCA_036675885.1 Lacibacter sp.
AATTGTGTCTTTTTCTGCCTGACGAGGGTTGGCTGCAATATGCCCGTTTTGATCGATCACATACAAAAAGCCCGAACTCCCTGCATCTATTTCCTTACTCCATTCCAACAGAACGACCGTTGTTACCTGCAAAACAAGAAATCCCATTAAATCACCCGAATTATTTTTTACCGGAACAGCAAGTGCAGTAACAATATGAGGATTTGCCACAAGCCTGTACACTTCCGACAGGTAAGGTTTAGCAGTGCGTTTTACACCTTTGTACCAATCACGGTGCGAAAAGTTTTTTCCAACAATTTGGGGAACATGTGGTACACCGTCGATAAATATCCCGTTGATATCGGCCAGAAAAATATGGCCGATCTGTGGAAAATCATTGGGTATATCCTGCAGCGTTTCAGTAGCTTCCTGCCATTTACCCTCACTTATATACCTGCGTAATAATGGGCGTGTGGCAATGGAGATACCCAGATCGTAAAGGCGATCGAGCTTTTCTTTAAGCACCCGGGCCGAAAGTGAAGCAAGTGAGCGTCTTTCTTCATAAATGCGGTTGATGGTGCTTTTTTTTATCTGCTGATAACTGTAGGCAGTTACCAGCAGGGCCGGAAGTACAATGAGCATAAACAGAAATGCCTTACGCAAAAAAGTCATCGAATAACAGTATTTATAAGTAAACAAACCCAGCTACAACTGAAAACATGTTCTCAATACAGGAAGTTCTTCAGTGCAGGACCTGTCGCTGTTTCAAATGTTGTAACAAAACATACCAAACAGTTAAGAACTCAGATTACATGTATGCTTTAATTGCAATTGGTTTGATAACGATTTTCTGCACGTAACAAGTTACATATATATATTTAATATAAGAAGAGTGTTACTATTCAGCGCAATCAACAATGAAGATTTGTTTGAAAATTCTCTGTTCAAATCAGCAGGTTCTTTGGAAAAGCAAACAGTATTTCTTGATGTGGATGAACATAAGGGTTAGCAGATGTTTAATGCAAAATTTATTCAGCTGAGTCTGATACAAAGAGGGTGGTAATGCATTGGAAAATGTACTGTAAATCCTCGTCGGAAATACAATAAGGCGGCATGATGTAAACGGTATTGCCTAATGGGCGAAGAATAATTCCTTTGCTCAGAAAGAAATGATACAATTTATCCCTGAGTGTATTGAAATACGAAGTTTGTTCGTTTGTTACAACATCTACCGCCAGTATTGTGCCTGTACAACGGATATTCGTTAACGAACTTACTTTTTTAAGATTGCCGGCAAGTGACTGCATATGTTTTGAAATGCGTTGTATATTATTTCTGCACTCATCTTTCAATAAGAGATCAAGACTTGCCAATGCAGCCGTGCATGCTAATGGATTGGCTGTGTATGAGTGACCATGATAAAGTGTTTTGGAACGGTCATCAGAAATGAATGTATTAAATAGTTCTTGTGTGCAGGTTGTAATTCCCATTGGCATTGTTCCTCCTGTGAGCCCTTTTGAAAGACAGATGATATCAGGTTGCTGTTGCAAATGATCCGAAGCAAAGAGTTCTCCTGTTCTCCCAAATCCGGTCATTACTTCATCGGCAATGGTTAATATCTCATTTTGTTTGCAGATGCTGATAAGTTGATCAAGTGCCGCAGCTTCATACATGAGCATGCCACCTGCTCCTAAAACTAAAGGTTCAAAAATGAATGCAGCAATTTCATTGTGAAGATTCAATATTTCAGTCCTGAGTTTTGTAAACGATGCTTCTTCATTTCCTTTTACAGGAACAGGTATATGTATCACTTCAAACAGCAGCGATGAAAAGGGTTTTGTAAATCCACTTCTTGCACTCACGCTCATTGCACCAAATGTATCACCATGGTAAGCATTATCGAATGCAATGATCTTATTCTTTTTGAATCCATTGTTAGCCCAATACTGAACCGCCATTTTCAATGCCACTTCTACAGCAGTTGATCCATTATCTGAATAAAATACTTTTGATTGATTGGAAGGAAGAATCTGTAATAACCGTTCGGCCAGTTCAACCGCAGGTTGATGTGTAAACCCGGCGAAGATGACATGCTCCAATGTTTTTAATTGCGCAGCAACTTTTTCTGCAATGTATGGATGGGCATGACCGTGAATGTTTACCCACCAGGAAGAAATTGCATCAATGTATTTGTTGCCTTGTTCATCAAACAGGTAAACACCTTCGCCTCTCACAATCGGAATCGGAAAGTCAGCAGCGCTGCTTTCTGCGTTTCTGTGTGTATAAGGATGCCAGATACATTGTAAATCCCGTTGCGCTAAATTCATGGTGCTGTTTTTTTAGAGCGATGGTTTCAGCAATTGTGCATACCTGCTGATGGTTTCAGTGGTAATATGCTGTTCCTGGTTGATGATACCAAGACAAGGAAGACCGGTGTATTGTAAGATGTAATTTTCAGAAGCAGGATTTGCATTCCCATTAAAGATAATTCCTGCCAGTTCAATCTTTTTGTTTTTCAATGCTTCAACAGACAGCAATGTATGATTGATACTGCCTAGGTAATTTTGTGAAACAAGTACTACCGGTGCCTGCCATTTTACAAGCAGATCAATATTTAATTCATTCTTATTGAGTGGAACCATGATGCCACCCGCCAGTTCAATCACCAGTGTGTTGCTTGTTTCAGGAAGATTCAGTTTCGTTAATTCAATTTCAACTCCATCATGCTTTGCAGCAGCATGGGGCGAAAGAGGCTCTGTTAAACGATATGCTTCCTTGTGAAAAACAGATCTTGCATTTGTAATGAGTGAACGAACCTCATCGGTATCTGTATGATCAAGGCTGCCTGATTGAATTGGTTTCCAGTAATCGGCTTCCAATGCTTCCGTAATTACGGCGGCAATCAATGTTTTGCCAATGCCTGTTCCAGTTCCTGCAACAACAAGTGTTTTTCTGTTCATACAGTAAGAATTTCCTTTAATGCAGTTTGTAATTGATCAACTTCTTCAATTGTATTGTGCAGATGTAAACTGATGCGAAGCCGCTCTTTTCCCGGTGGAACAGAAGGAGGGATGATGGCCCTTACATCAAAGCCTTTTTTCTGTAATTGTGTTGCTGTTTTTCTTGCCCTTTCACAACCCGGTATAATTAAACTTTGCACGGGACAGATGCCATCAATTAAAACAGTGTCATCTGTATTTTTCCAATGCTGCTTAAAATGCTGAATCAGTTGATGCAGATGTACCGAATTAAAATCAGTTGACAGTAACTGTTCATACGCAACACGGATGCTGACTAACGAATGAATTGGTAATGCAGTAGTGAAGATAAAGGAACGGGCAAAGTTGATGAGGTAATTTCTGAGAACAGCTGAGCCAACAATTACAGCACCATGACAGCCCATTGCTTTACCGAATGTATGTACTCTTGCAAATACATCCTGTTCAAGATGAAGTTGATTCACCAACCCCCTTCCATTTTTGCCAAACACACCGGTGGCATGTGCTTCATCCACGATTAAATTAGCTTCGTATTGTTTACAGAGCTGCACAATTTCTGTTAAAGGGGACACATCTCCATCCATTGAGTAAACAGATTCTACAGCAACAAAGATGTTTCCTTTGGCCTGTTGTAATTTTTTTTCCAGGTCATGTAGATTATTATGCTGAAAGCGGAAGCGATTGGCATAACTCAACCTGCATCCGTCAATAATACTTGCATGAATCAATTCATCACAAATGATAGTATCGTTTTTTTTAGCAATACAGGAGAAGAGCCCAATATTCGCATCGTAACCGGAATTGAAAAGTAATGCAGCTTCGGTGTTATGAAAGCCGGCAAGAAATTGCTCCAGTTTTTCGGCATACGCCGTATTTCCTGAAATAGAACGTGAGCCTGTTGAACCGGAAAAGCACAGCATTTCATCAAGATATCTTTTCGTTTGTTCCTGCAATTTCTCCGAACGAGCAAAGCTCAGATAGTCATTGGAACAAAAATCAATCAATCCATTATTCACCTGCAGGTAGCGAAACAACGATGCTTCCTTGCGTTGATCAAGTACTTCCTGTAAAGCATGGTTGATCGTGCTGGTATTTGTTTGCATGAGCTGTTATTCTATTGCATCAATATTGGTTCCTTTCCGTTAAACGGTTGACGTGCTGTTAACCCAAAGAGTTCAAGCATCGACTTGTCTTCTTCAAAAGAAGGATTGGGTGTGGTGAGCAGTTTATCACCTGCAAAGATGGAATTAGCACCTGCCATAAAACAAAGTGCCTGTTCAGGCAAACTCATGTCAGTGCGGCCTGCTGATAAACGCACAACTGTTTTCGGCATAACGATTCTTGCAGTAGCGATCATGCGCACCATTTCCCATACAGAAACACGGGGTTGGTTTTCAAGTGGTGTTCCTTTTACAGGTACCAGCGCATTGATGGGAACTGATTCGGGATGTTGTGGTAATGTAGAAAGTGTATGCAACATTTTTATCCGGTCATCATCTGTTTCACCAAGACCAATAATACCTCCGCTGCAAACTGTCAATTTTGCGTTGCGTACATGATGCAGCGTTTCCAGGCGGTCATCATAATTTCTTGTGCTGATAATATTTTCATAGTTGTCACGTGAGGTATCAACATTATGATTATAGGCATAGAGGCCTGCCTCTTTTAATTGTTGTGCCTGTTCGTAAGTAAGCATGCCCAGCGTGCAACATACTTCCATGCCGGTTTCATTAACAGCTTTTACCATTTCCAGTACACGATCAAAATCTCTGTTATTACGTACTTCACGCCAGGCAGCGCCCATGCATAAACGGGAGGCACCAGCTTCTTTTGCTTTCTTTGCTGTTTCCACTACTTCATTTACCTGCATCAGTGCATGCACATCCACACCTGTATTATAACGTGCTGCCTGCGGGCAATAAGCACAGTCTTCCGGACAACCACCTGTCTTAATAGAGATAAGGCTGCTGATCTGTACTTCTGTACTGTTATTGTAAAGGCGATGAATTGTTGCTGCCCGGTAAATTAATTCAAGAAGGGGAGAGTGATAAATAGCATGGATCTCCTGCAGAGACCAATTCTTTTTTTCCATGACGAGAATTTAAAGATTGATGAATACGCTCTTCTATTGAAAGGCGGCAAACTTATCCTGTTTGTTTAAGCGGGCAAAGATATGGATAAATGCTTCTTTGAGAAGTAAGAACAAATGGTGGGCAAAAATATGATTTGATGTTTTTTTTAACCGGGGAAAACGATGTATTTGTGAGTGTAACACCTAACCCTGCAAGTAATTTTAAAAAACCTTGAAAGTAGATACTATTTCAAGGTTTTAAAATTTATCACTCTGCTTTATACTGTTAACAACCGCTGGTTCATTCAATGCAATTTTATCAGTTAAATAGTATTTCATTATTTCTTTTTTGAGTTGAAACACACACCTCTCTTTTACCATCCGGAATAACCAATAAAGGTTAATTCATTTTTCACGTTTTTCTGATGAGTGCAATCAGGGCGATGCTTCACCTTCAGTCTGCGGGAATGCAAAGCCATTTTAAGGTGTTTGCAGTTATAATTTTTCTGGTGATAGCTGTCAATGGGTCTCCTGATGTCCCTCATTGCAAACAGGTGAGCGTTGATCGTTACTTTGAAAAGGAATGTGAAAAACGATTGATAATCTTTAAATGTTACAATTATGAAAAGTGATATCCAGATTCAGAAAGATGTGATAGAGGAACTCAAGTGGGAGCCTTTTTTGAAAGCTTCAGAAATTGGAGTGATTGTAAAAAACGGGATCGTAACCCTTTCGGGACGGGTAGATGCCTATTCTAAAAAATCAGCGGCTGAAAGGGCTGCTAAAAGAGTATCGGGTGTAAAAGCCATTGCTGAAGATATTGTAGTAGGAGTTTTTCCCAGCCAAATCAAAACCGATGCTGAAATTGCAGAAGCCGTACTGAATGCACTCAAATGGGATACCATGATTCCTGAAGATAAAATCAAAGTAAAAGTGGAGGATGGTCTTGTTAAACTTGAAGGTGAGGTTGAATGGGAATATCAGCGTAACCAGGCAAAATCAGCTCTTGAAAATTTAACCGGGGTGCGTTCCGTTATTAATTTAATTACTATAAAGCCTAAAATTTCAGTGTCTGACATTCACCAAAGGATCACTTCCGCTTTTCAGAGGAGCGCCACTATTGATGCAAAAAATGTAATTGCTGAAATTGAGGGAAGCCGGGTTATACTTCGTGGAAAGGTTCGTTCATTTGCTGAAAAAGAAGATGCGGAAAACGCAGCATGGGCTGCTCCAGGTGTAATCAGTGTTGAAAGTTATTTGGAAATAGAAACACCGGAATACGCTTTTGAAGACTCAACAGATACAGCTGTTGCCGTTTCTGCAAAGCAGGGGTGAGTTTTTCCTTTGATCATCCGTCGGGAATCAATAGGCCTCCTCAAGTTTGGGCATATTTATAACAGAATAGTAATTGTAAAACAGAGAAAGAAACAACTATTATTACAGAGTTAAGTGAATTGTGTTTTTTTATCTGATCATTTTTATGCTGTTGTTATAAGAGGTTCAATTGTGCCACCTGTTTTATCACTTTCAACGTATGCTGAACTGTTTTTATTAAGCGGATATTTTTTGTGACAGATCAAATGAAATCAAATGAATGAAACTTTATGCATTACAC
>JAKFDY010000470.1:0-2048 GCA_036675885.1 Lacibacter sp.
GCAATTAGCAGTGGGTAGTAACGCCGCTGGTAATGATGGAAATAATATTGCTACATCCGTGCTTTTAACAACCGGCAGTGAAACGTTTAACAATAGCCCTGCTTTAAGCGAAGAAATTTTTGGACCCGCAAGTATTGCAGTTACTACAGCAGGGAAAAAAGAAATGCTGGAGATCGCTACAAAACTTTCGGGTCATTTAACAACCACTATTCACGGAACAGAGGATGAGCTGGATGAGTATAAAGAGCTCATCAATATTCTTGAACAAAAAGTCGGGAGGCTTGTAATTAATGGGTTCCCAACTGGTGTGGAGGTATGCAGTGCAATGGTACATGGGGGACCATTCCCATCTACTACTGATAGCAAGTCAACATCAGTTGGTACAGCAGCTATCTATCGTTTCACCAGGCCGGTCTGCTATCAGAATATGCCCGACCCGTTATTGCCGCTTGAATTAAAGAATAAAAATACGCTGGTTATTTGGAGGTTGATTAACGGAGAGTGGACAAATAAAGATTTAAATTAGCCCATCGGGGCAATCCATGAAATTTATAAATTAAGGAAGATGAGTACACGTTTAAGAAGCCACGATTGGTTTGGTAAGAAAAATAAAGATGGTATTATTTATCGCAGCTGGATGAAAAACCAGGGCATGCCCACCGATATGTTTGATGGCAGGCCGGTAATTGGTATTTGCAATACATTCAGCGAACTCACGCCCTGCAATGCACATTTTCGTGATCATGCAGAAGCAGTGAAACGTGGCGTATTGGAAGCAGGCGGTTTTCCATTGGAATTTCCCATTATGAGTTTGGGTGAAACATTGCTGAAACCAACAGCAATGTTGTTTCGCAACCTGGCGAGTATGGATGCGGAAGAAAGTATTCGTGGCAACCCGATTGATGGAGTTGTGCTGTTAACCGGTTGTGATAAAACCACTCCATCAACTGTTATGGGTGCAGCAAGTGTAGGTTTGCCAACCATTGTTGTGCCTGGCGGACCAATGTTGAATGGACGTTACAAAGGACAAACTATCGGCAGCGGTACACATGTGTGGAAGTTTGATGAAGACATGAAGACGGGTAAGATGACACAGGAAGAATGTGAGTATGCAGAGAGTTGTATGAGCAGAAGCATTGGTCACTGTATGACCATGGGTACTGCAAGCACAATGGCCGTAATGGTTGAATCGTTAGGATTAACATTGAGCGGTGCATCAGCCATACCTGCAGCTGACAGCAGAAAGAAAGTAATGGCGCAACTGAGCGGCAGACGCATTGTGGAAATGGTGAAAGAAAATTTAACCATTGATAAAATACTAACCAGAGAAGCATTTGAAAATGCGATCAAAGTAAATGCTGCTGTTGGCGGTTCATCAAACTTCATTATTCATCTCACTGCTATTGCAGGAAGAATTGGTGTTGAATTAAACTTAGAAGATTTTGATACGCTTGGCAGTAAAATTCCTTTGCTGTTAAACCTGATGCCTTCAGGCGAATATTTGATGGAAGATTTTTATTATGCCGGTGGGTTACCCGTTATCTTAAATGAATTGAAAAAAGAACTTCATAAAAATGTGATCACGGTTACAGGAAAAAATCATGACGATAACATTGCAGGCAATACCGAATGTTATAACGAAGATGTAATTGCAAAATACGAATCACCTATAAAGACGGAAGCAGGTTGTGTGGTGGTAAAAGGAAACCTGGCAACAAATGGTGCAGTCATAAAACCATCAGCCGCTACACCGGCGTTACTGAAACATACCGGCCGTGCAGTAGTGTTTGAAAGTATAGAAGATTACAATGCACGTGTTGATGATCCTGAACTTGATATTGATGAAACCTGTGTAATGGTATTGAAATATGTTGGCCCTGTTGGTTACCCCGGTATGCCTGAGGTTGGTAACATGGCCTTGCCGAAAAAAATATTAGAGAAAGGAATTAAAGATATGGTGCGCATAAGCGATGGACGTATGAGTGGCACAGCGTATGGTACAGCCGTATTGCACGTGTCGCCGGAAAGTGCAATTGGTGGTGCATTGG
>JAKFDY010000471.1:0-9215 GCA_036675885.1 Lacibacter sp.
TTTTGCAACATAAAAAAAAGGGGTAACTACCCCCGATATTGAAACAACAGATTTTTAACCTGTAACCTTTAACTATAAAGGGTTACAGCATTTTTAAACCCGACTTTAGTCGGACAACAATGAAAAACAATCACTATTTTTTTGCTATGGATAATGAAACAAAAACCACTACGTCGGTCAACTCTCAACCAACACTTAAGCGTGCACTTGGTGTAAGCACAGGTATTTTATTGGTTGCAGGTATGATGATTGGCTCGGGTGTATTTAAGAAGATCGTTCCCATGACGCAAACCGGTTTGAGTGAAACATGGATCATTCTTGCATGGATCGGTGCAGGTGTTATCACCATGTTTGGTGCATTTACAATTGCTGGCCTTGCCAATTTAACGGAAGAATCAGGAGGGGTGTATGAATACCTTCGGCTTTCATTCGGCAATTTCTTTTCCTTTCTTTTCGGCTGGACCGATTTTACCAGCATTGGTTGTGCATCCATTGCAGCACTTGGTTTTATTTTCGCCCAAACAGTGAATGTGTTCATTCCATTGGGTAATCCTCTTGCACCCATTGAACATTTTTCTATTGCCGGATTTATTTTTCCTTTTGCCGATGGAGGTATAAAGTTGTTGGCAATTACAGTGATTATATTACTTACATGGGTGAATTATCGTGGTGTGCAGAATGGAGGTTTTGTCAACAATGTTATTACATCAGCCAAAATACTCGGTATTCTATTACTCATCATCCTCGGATTATCTTACTCTGCTGCAAATGAAACCCAACAGGTAATTACTACTACTACACCAGTTCCTGAGCTGCATGGTATGGCTTTGTTAAGTGCAGTATTAGCTGCCATGCTCAGTGCATTTTGGGCATACGATGGCTGGAGTAATGTTTCTTTTATTGCAGGTGAAATAAAAAATCCAAAACGTAATATTCCCATTGCCATCATGAGTGGTGTTGCCATTGCCATGTTGTTATATGTGTTGGTGAATGTGGCTTACATGCATGTACTTCCCTTAGATGCATTAAGGGGAGTTGGTCAAAGCCAGATCGGTGCAGCTGTTGTTGCAGAAACGTTGTTGTGAAAAGTTGTTCAAACACTCATCGTTCTGCTCATCATGATCTCGGTATTTGGCACCATCAACGGAATTATTCTTGCACATGAACGCATTTATTACAGCATGGCACAGGAAAAGTTCTTCTTCAAAAAAGCAGCAAACGTACATCCTGTTTACCGCACACCATCAGGAGCATTGATCTATGCAATGGTGTGGAGTTGTATACTCGTAATATCCGGCACGTTCGATATGCTCACCAACATGGTGATTTTTGCCGGCTTTCTCTTTTACAGCCTGGTAGCAGTGGCCCTGTTTAAAATGAAACGGAACGGAACCATTAAAGCAAAAGTGATCGGCTATCCTGTTATTCCTGCATTCATAACCCTGTTCTCTATTGCGTTACTTGTTAATACAGTTGTTACCGAACCAAAGCAATCGCTCATTGGTTTAGGCCTTGTGCTGAGCGGGGTGTTCTTTTATTTTTACTTTAAAGCAAGGAAATAAGAAATTTCAATCAGTGTTTTCTGTGACTAAGTTCACTTATGGAGCATTTTCCCTTCAGTAGTTTTGTGGCTGTAAAAAATATTATTCTATTGAAGCATTTTCTCTTCCTTATTTTACTTACCTGGTCATTCCCCTGCAGTTTTGCACAGGATAGCCGTGAAGTACAAACACAAAATCATTTCTGGACAAGTATCAATACACAGGCCCGCATCAGTAATAAATGGTCGGTTATTGCCGATCTGCACATACGCCGTACGAACTATTTAAAGAATAACAATTTTTATTATACACGAGCTGGTGCAACCTATCACATCAATAAAAACCTGGGTGTTTCACTTGCAGGAGCACATATGTGGCTGGCCAATAAAACAGCCACTACCGAATTATTTGTAAATGAAAACAGGCTGGTACAACAGGTGCAACTCAATCAGCCCGTGGGTAAAATACAATTGTCGCAGCGTTTGCGTATTGAGGAACGTTGGATTCAGAAAGTAATTAATGGCGAACTAAGTGATATTTACAGGTACAGTACCCGTTTTCGTTATCAGTTAGCTCTTTCAATTCCGCTCAGTAAAAATAAATACATCCCTTCCCTTGCTTTTGCCGATGAACTGATGATGCAAAGCGGTAAGGATATTATTTATAACAACTTTGATCAGAATCGTTTTTTTGCCGGACTTAAACAACAGATCACTCCTTCGCTGGCAGCTGATTTTGGTTATATGCATGTATGGCAGCAACGGCTGAGTGGTTACCAGTACAATCGTAACCACACTATTCGTTTGTTTTTTTACTGGCAACCTGATTTCCGTAAAAAACATTCACCCTCTCCAACAGCACAAAACAGCATACCATTACTGTAAAGCTTTTTGCAGGCATGCAACGAATACTTAGCTTAGTGGAACTGATCAATTCCAGTTACAGCTATGAAGTATTTTCTTGTTCTTCTTTTGCTTCCATTACAAATTTTTGCACAATCATTTTCACAACAGGAAATCAAACGCTGGAAACAACAGGCACAACGTGTAACTATCATTCGTGATAATTGGGGCATACCGCATATCTATGGAAAAACAGATGCAGATGCTGTGTTTGGTTTATTGTATGCACAATGTGAAGATGATTTTAAACGGGTTGAAGCAAACTATATTGAAAAGCTTGGCCGTAAAGCAGAAGTTTCAGGTGAAAATGAATTATACAATGATCTGTATTTACGTTTAGTGATCGACAGTGCAGAAGCAGTTGCAGATTATAACAAAGCGCCGCAATGGTTGAAAACATTGTTACAGGCTTATGCTGATGGAATTAATTATTATCTCTATACACATCCAACTGTAAAACCGGCGTTGCTTACACGTTTCAAACCCTGGTATCAATTATTATGGACCGATGGAAGCATTGGTGCAATCAGCACAGGTGATGTTACAGCAGAAGATGTAAAGAACTTCTATGGTAATACAAACGCAACCGTTGCTCATCACCCAAAAGAATTTACAGAGAACAGCAGTGGCTCAAATGGTTTTGCCATTGCTCCATCAAAAACAGAAAGCGGAAAAGCCATTTTGTATATCAATCCACATGTAACATTTTATTTTAGACCGGAAGTGCATGTTGTGAGTGAACAGGGATTGAATGCTTATGGTGCAGTTACATGGGGACAGTTCTTCGTGTACCAGGGCTTTAATGAATATTGCGGATGGATGCATACAAGTGCGAATGTTGATGTGGCTGATCTGTATGCAGAAAAGATGAGCGGCGGTGGTACTAACATGACGTATGAGTACAACAATGAAAGGCGTGTTGTAAAACAAAAGCAGATCACTATTAAGGTGATAAAAGGAAATGAACTCATCAGAAAAAAATTCACCACTTACTTTACACATCATGGGCCAGTAATGGCAAAACGTAACGGGCAATACATCAGCGTACGATCCAGCAACCGCATGATGAATGGATTAATTCAAAGCTGGCAACGTACCAAAGCAAAAGGACTGAAAGATTATAAAAAAACAATGGCTTTACGTGGCAACACCAGTAACAGCACTGTGTTTGCAGATAATAAAGGAAACATTGCTTACTGGCATGGCAACTATGTGCCAAAGAGAGATACAAAATTCAATTGGGGCAAAGTGGTTGATGGTACAACGGCTGCAACTGAATGGCAGGGATTGCATAATGCAAACGAAACAGTACAAGTGATCAATCCATCAACAGGATGGATACAAAACTGCAACTCTACTCCGTATACAGTGAGTGGCGAAGCAAGTCCAAAGAAAAAAGATTACCCGGTGTACATGGCACCTGATGGAGAAAATTTTCGTGGCATCAACGCAGTAAAGCTGTTGAGCAAAGAAAATAAATTCACGATTGATAAAACAATTGCTGCAGGCTATGATACCTATCTGTCTGCTTTTGAAGTATTGGTACCGGCATTGATCAAATCGTTTGAAACAAATTTCAAACCAACTGATTCAATGTATCGTTTATTGGCAGCACCAGTTGCAGTTTTGAAAAACTGGAATTACTATTCGTCCAATCATTCCATTGCCACAACATTGGCGGTTGAATGGGCACAACGATTAAACGCTGTTATTCGTAAAATCTATATTGAAGATGGCGAAGACGACCAGGTAACTTCAACCAAACGTTTTGCGGCAACCGCAACTGCCGATCAATTGCTAAACCCATTGCAGGAAACAGTTTCTCAACTCAAGCAACAATTTGGCACATGGGAAGTTAAATGGGGCGATATCAACCGCTATCAACGCATCAGCAATGATCTCGTTCAAAAGCATGATGATAACAAGATCAGTTATCCTGTTCCGTTTGCTTCTGCACTTTGGGGTATGCTGCCTTCGTATAACAGTCGTACTTTTCCCGGAACAAAAAAGCGCTATGGTACCAGCGGTAATAGTTTTATCTGTGCTGTAGAATTTGGAGAAAAGATAAAAGCAAAATCATTACTGGCTGGTGGTAACAGCGGCGATCCCAACAGCAAACATTTTACCGATCAACTGGAAATGTACACGAAGGGCCAATTCAAAGATGTGTTGTTTTACAAAGAAGATGTGCTGAAACATGCAGAGCGTACTTATCATCCCGGCGAATAAGCTTTAACTTGTGCTATCTCTTTGTGTACTCGGTGTATCCTTTGTGAACTTTGTGCAACAATTTTCAGTAACACAAAGAATGCAAAGTATTTCACTAAGTACACGGTAATTATAATATCAACAGTATGAGATCAATTCTAAGCTTTCTGTTTTTACTTCCACTGTTTGTTGTTGCGCAACAGTATGATGTATTAATCAGCAATGGAAAAATTCTGGACGGCACCGGCAATCATTGGTTCTATGCTGATCTTGCCGTGAAAGATGGAAAGATCATCGCCATTGGTAAACTAAAACAACAGGATGCAAAACGTGTGATCGACGCAAAAGGATTGATGGTTGCACCCGGCTTTATTGATGTACACACACATATTGAAGGAGAAGAAAAAAGAACGCCTACTGCTGAGAATTTTATCTACGATGGCGTTACAACTGTGGTTACAGGCAACTGTGGTTCATCGGAAGTGGATATAAAAAAATACTTTGCATTCATCGACAGTTTGAAAACCTCCATCAACATCGCAGCATTGATCGGTCATAATGATGTTCGCAGAACAGTATTAGGTCGTGCAATGAAAGATCCCACAGAAGCAGAAATGCAGGAAATGATTTTGTTAGTAGAGGAAGCTATGAAAAACGGAGCAGTTGGTTTTTCTACCGGTTTAATTTACATACCCGGTACGTATTCCAAAACAGATGAAGTAGTGAAGCTTGCAGGTGCTGCTTCAAAATACAATGGTGTTTATGCAAGTCATATCCGCAACGAAGGAGATAGTGTGGCGGTTGCTATTCGTGAAGCCATACAGATCGGTTATTTAAATAAGATGCCCGTTGAAATTTCGCATTTTAAAGTAAGTGGTCAGCAAAACTGGGGACGGAGTAAAGAAACCGTTGCCCTGATTGAAACCGCAAGAAGTGATGGTGTGGATGTAACCATTGATCAATACCCATACACCGCCAGCAGCACATCGCTCAATACATTGATACCTGATGAAATATTAGCAGACGGTCAAGATTCTATCGTTGCACGATTGAACCGGCCTGATGTAAAGAAATATGTAATCGCATCAATGCTTAAAAGTTTAAAGAAGAGAAAGCTTAGACATTTCAGTTATCCTGTCGTAGCAAATTACCGTTTCGATACAACGTTCAACGGAAAAAGTATTGAACAGGTAAATCTTGTTAAAGGAAGAAAACACAAAGCAAGTGCAGAAGCAGAAACCATTGTTGAAATGGTGATCAACGGCGGCGCACAAATGGTATTTCACGGCATGAGCGAGGCTGATGTAAAACGTATCATGCAATATCCGTTCAATATGTTTGCAAGCGATGCAGGTATCCGTGCATTTGGCAGTGGTGTGCCGCATCCACGTGGTTATGGAACAAATGCAAGAGTGTTGGCAAAATATGTGCGTGAAGAAAAAGTGATCACATTGGAAGAAGCCATACGTAGAATGACCTCACTGCCTGCTCAAAAATTTCAACTGAAAGACCGTGGTTTATTGAAAGAAGGAATGGCTGCGGATATTGTGATCTTTGATGCGACAACAGTAAAAGACAATTCAACATTTGAACTGCCACATCAATACTCAACCGGTTTCTCATTTGTGTTGGTGAATGGACAGGTTGTTGTGGAGAATGGAAAACACAATGGCACAAGAAGCGGCCAGGCTTTAAAAGGGCCGGGCTATCAACAATAAAATTATGTGGACATTTATTAATGGCGATTGGACAGAAGCAGAAAAAGCAACCGTACATGTAAGTGATCTTGCTGTACAGCGTGGCTACGGCGTATTTGATTTTTTCAGAACTGCAGATGATACAGCATTGTTCATCGATCATCATCTTGATCGGTTACAACATTCAGCTTCTGTTCTCCGGCTGCAATTGCCATTTACCAAAGGAGAATTAAAAAAAATCATTATAGAACTGATCAACAAAAATCAGCTCGGCTCTTCCGGTATTCGTATTACTGTTACCGGCGGTAACGCAACTGATACCTATGCACCCGCCACACCCAACATCATCATCACACAACAATCATTAACCATGGATGACGGGTTTGATGCATCAAAAGGATTGCATCTAATTACAGAAGAATATGTACGGGAGTTACCAACTGTAAAATCAATTAACTACCTGATGGGTGTGTATCTGCAACAAAAAGTAAAAGATGCAGGTGCAGATGATGTATTGTATGTTAAAAATGGATACATCAGTGAGCTGCCACGTTCCAATGTGTTTGTGGTAACTGCAGACAATAAACTGCTTAGAGCGCATGAAAATGTTTTGCATGGCATTACCCGCAAACATATTTTACAACTTGCAACACAGGTGATGGAAGTAAGAGAACAACCTGTTCATCTAAATGATGTGTTGCAGGCAAAAGAAGTATTTGTAAGCAGTACTACCAAACGGTTGCTTCCGGTTTTTTCAGTAAATGGTTTACAGATTGCAACTGGTAAAGCTGGCACAACAACCGGTTTGCTCTACCAACGTTTCCTGGAGTTTGAAACAAAACAATAACTTGTTTGTAATATCTTCTAACCGGTTTATATGAAAATACTCTGGCAATATTTAAAACCTTACCGTAAGCTGGTATTTGCTGCACTGCTGCTTGCTGGTATTGCACAAATACTTTCGTTGTACGATCCAATTATCCTTGGCCGTATCATCGACGATTATACAATCAACCCAGAGAAGAAGACAGAAGAAGAATTGATTTGGGGGGTGTTGATATTATTAGGTATTGCTTTGGCTATTGCACTTGCTGCAAGATTATTCTTGTCCTTCAAGGATTATGTAATGCGTTTGGTGGTGCAGAAATTTGGCATGCAGATTTTTAATGATGGATTGAAACAAATGCTTCGCTTGCCCTACCAGGATTTTGAAGACCAGAGCAGTGGTGAAATTTTATCGATCCTTCAAAAAGTGCGGAACGATACCGAACGTTTCATTACCGCTTTCATCAATATTTTATTTTCGTCTATTGTGGGTGTTGGCTTTCTTGTATGGTATGCATTTACCAAACACTGGGCACTCATTCCGGTTTTTTTAATTTTTTCAACAGTAATAATGCTTACAAAATCCTTAAACATGCCAAATGTCCGGTTTTGACAATTCCAACTGAAAAAAAATACCTGAACTTTAAAAAAATTCTTTTCCCATTACGCCCTGCAACTTCTGGTTTGGACAAGTTTGAGATTGCTTTACCTATAATTAAAAGAAACAAATCAAAAGTTCTGCTTTTTGCTCCTATTCAAGATAATAAAACAGCCATAGAATTAGAAACGGCAAATGATCTGATTAACAAAGCGGATCACCTTATGAGAAAAGGGAATGTTTTTCATGAAAATGAAATAAATGTAACCCAGGATATGGCTCTTGAAGTTGTTAAAAAAGCCATTGAAAAAAAATCAGACTTGATTATTATTTCTGCTTCAATTAAAAAAGGATTGATTTCCTTATTTACACAGAACTACACCGAAAAGGTGATAAATAATGCTTCAGTTCCGGTATTAAGCGTTAAATAAATTTTAACCCGATATTATCCATCTGCTGGTATTAGATACTTTTAAGCATTCCGTAACATATCTGCATACTCATTAGGCAACGGACTTTCTTCTACAGCCCTGGCTGCTTTTTCGATATCGTATTCGAAACGGATAAATTCCACATGAATACTCTCTTTATCTAAAATAGAAGAATCTTCTTTAATGGTTAACATCACATAACAGCCTCTCGGATCGCCATCTTTCGGCTTACCTACCGAACCTATATTTATGGCATGCCGGTAGTGAACACCATCTGAGGAGTCACCGGTCAATATGCGGTGATATGGTTTATGGGTATGACCAAAACACATGATATCTGCGTCAGACTGCTCCATTATCCTGTGCAGGCTCTTTTCTTCTCTATCTTCAAATAAATACTCGTTAATTTTACGAGGACTTCCATGTACCAGCAATAAGTTCAGTTTATCATTATTTAGCTGAAACTCTACCCGGATATGCGCCGGAAGTGTTCTCAGGTAGACTCTTTCTTCGTCTTTAATTATACTATCGGTGTAGGAAATCGAGATTTCACCCATTGCTTTCTCCTCGTCAGTTTTATATGCACATCCGCAATCACCGGTAGCCCGGCCTATCCCAAAATCATAATTTCCAGCTATGGTGGGGATTCGCCTCTTCCTGATCTCTGCTATTACCTCGTTAGGCCAGATGTTGTATCCAACCAGATCCCCTAAACAATAAATTGCGTCCGGATCTCTATTATCTACATCTTTAAAAAAGGCTTCCAAAGCAGGCAGATTTGCATGGATGTCGGAAAATAATGCGATTTTCATTTGAAAGAGTATTGGGTATTAGTTGAGTATAGCGTATTGAGTATTGCGTATAGTTTAAATGTTCTTTTGTGATAATTCTGTACCATAATATCTATTCCGGAACCAGAAAGCAACATTAACCAAGGCAATAAGTGCCGGAACTTCTACCAAAGGGCCAATAACACCCGCAAATGCCTGACCAGAATTAATGCCGAATACTCC
>JAKFDY010000472.1:0-11447 GCA_036675885.1 Lacibacter sp.
CCAGCACATCTTTACCGGCAGGTGTTGCACCTTTCCGGTGAACGATCACATCTCTTCCTTCCCATTTTTCCTTCCACGCAAAGTTGTGATGATTCTCCACCATCTTCATGGGTCTACGTCCAAGTTGTTTGGCGATCTTTTGATGGATCACATGATGACAGGCGCTTGCATAATCACCAGCTAAGTTCATGGCTAACCAATATTCCATTCCTTCTTCTTCATCAAGCGTTAACCAGGCAAGATTTTTTGCATCCTGTGGTAAACGTCGTTTGCTGATAGCGATCTTTGTATAATGGTTGGCAATATTTGCGCCCAGTGCTCTTGAACCGGAGTGACTCAACAGTCCAACATACTTACCAGCTTCTACACCCAACACTTCATCTTTCTCTGCAATTTCAACGACACCAAATTCAACGAAGTGATTACCGCTTCCGCTGCTACCTAATTGTTTCCATGCACGACCGTGCAGATTTTTCAGCAACGGCAATTCAAAAAACAATTCATTATCCATCACTTCATGATTGGCACTTTGTTTAAACTGTGCACCGCTTCCAAATAAGGTTGCTTCACCAATTTCTCTTGCAAAGAATGCTTCACGTTGTACCAGGTCTTTCGGATCAATATCGAAAATGCTCAAACACATTCTGCAACCAATATCCACACCAACACCATAAGGTATCACTGCATTCTCAGTTGCCAACACGCCACCGATTGGTAGACCATATCCGTGATGTGCATCGGGCATTAATGCGCCTGCAACTGCCACAGGTAATTTTGCTACGGTGTACATCTGGTGCATGGCACTTTGTTCAATATGCTCACTTCCGAAAACATTGAATTGAATTCCGTTTTGATTTAACGACAACTCTCCTTCACCCCCCTCTAAATCTCCCCCTGTAGGGGAGACTTCCGGCATCAATTGTTTTGCGATCAATGCCAGTACGGCATCATCTAAATAATTTGCAGGTGATGCCAACACTGCTTTCAACAGTTCCATAACTTCCTCCTTTGTGTGATGCTTGTAATTTTTCTGCATCACATTCATGGCGACGCTGATCACCGGTCCTTCCGGGTAGCCAATCGCTCTTAATTCTTTTCCTGATATTTTTAACTTGCTCATTGTTCTTACTTTTTAAATTCTGCACGCACTTTCTCCATTTGGGTTAAGTGCCTGTTTATGTGCTGCACTAAAAAATAGATATAGTGATACACATCAATCTTTCCGAGATCATTAACACTCATCATTGTTTTGTAAAGCACTCCTTCTCCATTAGGCATTTGATCAAGCAACGACAAACATTCCTGCATTTGCTCGTTTAAGTTTGATCTGATTTCGTTTAATGAAAATACTCTTTTTGGCTCCATATGCTCAGGCCTGTTCCATTTAAAAGAATTGTGTTCGCCAATCATTTTCAATTTCTCCCAATCCAAATCATAGTTAAGAAGCAAATCATCATAGTTTTTATCTTTTGATATTTCAACAGCTTTGGCTGTTCCTTTTCTGATAAGAATTAGCAAGAAATGATTAGTCAGAGAAACATGTTCCAACACTTCTCTGATAGTCCACCCGCCTTTTACCGGTCGATAATCTAATAGTTCATCATTCGCTTCAAAACACAAAAACAAATCGGCAAATGCCTTTGACAAATCGTCCTTAATCTTAGTAATTACATTTTGTATCATAATTTAATTAGAGCTACATAGGTTTTATTCAATAGAATTCCCAACCGTACAAGTGTGCGACGCAACAGAAGTTCAATAGTAGCAGTGGCGGCGACAACAAAATAATCATCGCTCACCACTACTTACCATTTTATTTCTGCGGTACGAAAATCTGCTTCAACTGTTCAATCAGCACTCCGTTACCACTTACACTGATGTTGCTGATCTTGTCTGCGATCTTTTCTACATATTCCATTTCCTTCAGTTTCCACAACATCGCATTTTCTTCCATCAGCTTGGCAGTGTTGAGCAAGCTACGGGTGCTGGCAGTTTCTTCACGACGCATGATGCTGTTGGCCTGCGCTTTCTTTTCGGCGATCAACACCTGGTTCATGATCTCTTTTACATCGCCTGGCAAAATGATATCACGGATACCAAAACCAAGCACTTCAATACCCAACGCTTCCGCTTTCTCTTTTACCTGCGCCAGAATGTAAGGAGCAACTGCTTCTTTTTTTTCCAGCAATTCATCGAAACCATAACCGGCAATGTATTCACGCAACACCAATTGAAAAGCTACGTACAATTGTTTATCGTACTCTTTGTTTTGCAACAAAGCTTTTTCAATATCGGCCACTTTGTATTGTGCCCATGCATTCAAACGCAAAGCTGCTTTGTCTTTGGTTAGAATTTCCTGTCCGTTGATCTCCAGTTGTTGCTGACGTTTATCCACTTTACCCACCAACACACTAATGCTGTTCTTCCACCAGTAGTACACGCCGCTCTGCAAACGTTTCTGGAATTTACCATCAACAAACAGCAAAGCCTCTTCGTAGTTTTCTACACTGTAGTTACGCACATACGGAGCCAGCAACCTGTTTTGCAAAACAGCACGATCAATGTTTTCATCGATCTCCACTTTGCTGATGTCGGCTTTTACAAACGCATACTCAACAGCACTTTTCCAGTAAGTGTAACGACCGGCAGTCAACACCTGATCCAGTAAACCGTTTTCATACTTCAACACAATTTCATTGTCTTTTACATCCACCACATGCAAGGCTTCTGCCAATGCAGCATCCTGCAACAGAATGTTCAATTCAATTGGCGCCATGAAACGTTTAGTAAGATCGAATACATATACTTCCTTGTTCCACAACCAGTAGTTACCTTCTTTCAGCATTTGCTGATACACGCCATTTTTAAATACCAATGCCACTTGATAGGCATTTACTTTTACACGTTTCATTTTATTTGTTTTGTTGCGCATTGCACAAATGCAATTTGCAGTTGTTTAAAAAGAATAAAGTCGGTTGGTTGATCATCCTGTTCTTACGGAGATGAATTTTCAGTTGCGTTAGTTCAAGCGGTTCATCAAACGCCTGTTGATGAACTGTATCATCAATTCTGAATGATGAAGCGAATGCATTTGCACAACTTCTTGTTCAACTGCGGGTAATTACCTGATTGCAGTATCAATCAACTGATCGTTTCCGATTCATCTTTTGATACCGCCGGCCAATCACCCGGCTTTATTTGTCTGGTCAGCATTTGAGAAGCGCTGTACTTCATGAAGCATCCTCATTGCTTTGCATTTCCAATTTTGCTACATCGTGCTGAACGATGACGGGACTCGAACCCGCATGATTGTCTGTCGCTCTAGCCAACTGAGCTATTCCGATGCCATCGGAAAAGGGAATCGAACCCTTGGCCTACAGATTATGGAGGGCTCTGCACATTGATGCAACAGCATACAGATAGCTACTGCGTCTGCACTGTTGTGCTTCCTTGAAACACAAACCTGGTTTGCTGTCAACATACTAAAACCCTTCTTGCCGTTAGGCAAGCTCTTTATTGTCTGAACTGTGATTTTTGAGATGTGTGGGATTTTTTATGATAATTTATTTCCCATTCATCCCATCAATCATATTCATCCCCGTTCAGACATTTAATTCATTAATTCAACCTGTCTGCGAAAACCAATCACTTCAACTTTTTCAACCTGCTGTGTTTTTTCATGCGGGTTGGCAATCTCCGCAATGGTCATTGGTTGATCGATCTGCTTATCGATACCAAAATGATTTGATAAACGATTTGCTTTCTCCACACCCAATTTTCCAAACTCATATTTTGCGATCAATCTTCCTTTACGCATCAATGCACTATCCACCATCGTAAGTGAACTGTTGAAGGTGCAGATCAATTGCACATTCAGAAAATCGGCCAATAGCCCATCCGAAATATTCAACAGGTTCGATACAGATGAACTGCTGCTATACTTTCTGTCCATGATAATATTCTCTGCATCTTCAATGATCAATACCGTGTTGGGATTATCAATGAGCAGCTCAATAAAATCAGGATTCATTAGATTACCTGCAACAGAAGGCGACAGGAACAACACACGTTTTTTGATTTTTCCAACCAGGTAACGCAGGTAAGTTGTTTTACCGGTGCCGGGTAACCCATGCAGCAGTACAATTCCCTTGTCGTTCTTTTGGCTCAATCTTTTTCTGATCACTTCATCTACTTCCTTAAAATCATCTTCATAAAAAAGATTCAAATCAAGCTTGGTACGTTTGATCTCCATTGCTTTTAAACCGAGATGACTCCTGTTCTGCACGATCAGGTTTATCTCCAATGGCTGGCGACGTTGACGTTCTTTAAACTGATTGACCATTATGGTGAGTTCCTGCACAAACGTTTCATTTGTTCCGTCGTGTAAAACTTCGCAATAGTCATCGTCAAATTCAAGTATGCAATTGTTGGTTAAGATCACTACCGTTTTGTCAAACTGGAATTTCTTTTTCTTTTGTTTGTACCAGCGAGACTGATGAATATCCTTTATCATTTCAGCATGACGTTCCTTAAATGCTCCAAATGCTTTTTCACCATCGATGTTATTCATAAAATGAATACTCGGTAAGCTGTTGAAGCAATACAGGTATAAAATTTTCGCATCCAAAAAATTATCAGAGAACACATTGTTAGCGCTGATCACTTTTTGATTAAATAAACTGTCCATTGTTTTTGTTTTTAGCCCCTCCAAACCTCTCCACCGCAAGGCGGAAGGCTTTCGAAGCTCATAATTATTTAAAGACTCTAATTTTTTCAAGTGCCTTCTAAAGTCCCCCTTCGGGGGATTTAGGTGGCTTACTGCACCACTTTATTTGCACAGCTGGAACTGGCGAAGGCTTCCGGTTTTGCTTTAAACGCAAAGCCCATCCCCATGATATAACCCATTGCTTCTTTCAACGCATCATTACTTTTAAAAGAAGGGTTGGTGTTAATATCGGCATGTACTTCCATGTCTACATCATACAACGTAAACAACCTGCACAATCCATACGCCACATCAATACTCATGGCAACTTCAGTTAACATCCGTTGCTTAATGCTCATCTTTTGTTTAGTTGTTTCATTGTGGATGTACATGAAACCTCCTTTTCCTTTCCGGATGAAAACGATCACGGTTCCAAATTCAGTTTCCTTTCCCTTCACCTGGCTATCGGTACCAATACATACTTTCAATTCGTGTCCCATTTCTTTTTCACGTACCAACACAGCTCTTACTTCGTCCTCAATAGGCCGCCGAATTTTTTCTCCGTTAAATTTTCTCCATTGCCGCTGTTCCATTGTTTTGCGTTTTTAATTTTTTGGTGACCAACTGAAGTATTTCATGGCATCTTCGTTGTGTCACTCACTTGTTTGTTTGTTCATTGTTCATCTTTTCAAAAAAATAGTAACCAGTTATTTGCATTGCACGGGTTACAGGATTCGAACCTATATCAATGGTTTTGGAGACCACGATGTTAGCCTTTACACCAAACCCGCATTTGCTTTACCGTTTTACATTATTAATTTTTCATTCTTCATTTCTCATTTTGTGCGGTGCCCCGTGGAATTGAACCACGATGTCCGGGATTTCACTCCGGTGCATATATCCATTCTGCCAAAGCACCATTTGTTTGTTACAGTTACTGACTGATATCTTATTTCCTCATCATCGAACTAAACTGTTCCAAACAATATCAACTACGCAAACGCTTCGTAGATTGAAGCGGAGAGTAAAGGAGTCGAACCTTTTTATCGAATAAACGATAGCCCAAGCTTAGCAGGCTGGCACATTACCGCTCTGTCAACTCTCCGATTATGAGGATGAAGAAAGATTCCCCGCCTGACCGGACGGGCAGGGAACTTTCAACCAACGGTCTAACAAACCGCCGCTCTGCCGTTGAGCTATTCATCCATTGTTGGTTTAACAGGATTCGAACCTATATCTCTTCATTCGTAGTGAAGTATTCTGTTCCCTTGAACTATAAACCATTTTCTGTTGGCCCGGTGAGATTCGAACTCACAACCTCCCGGTTAAAAGCCGGGAACATCTATCCAGTTGAGCTACGAGCCATTTTGTTGCGACTGAAAGATTCCCCGCCTGACCAGTCGGGCAGGGAACTTTCAACTATCACCTTGTAACGATGATCTTCTTCCATTGAATTAAGTCGCACTGTTGTGATGACTGAAGGACTCGAATGCAGACGTTTTAGTCTGCATGCCGACAGAATCGTCGGCACTTTCAACCTCTACCGTATCAGGGTAATGCTCTCAATCAATTGAGCTAAGTCATCATTGTTATCTGAACCATGATTTGGGGAGATAGAACAGATTAATAAAATTGTCTTCTCTTCACAATCCATTAATCCGCCCAAATCATGGTTCAGACTTTTTTTGTACGGCTTCCGGATTTGAACCGAATACAATCATCTGCTACTTACCTCTCAGAAAGCGAGGGAGATGATCATGTTACCATTACACTAAACCGTATTGGTTGACTCCGGGACTCGAACCCTATTCTTCACATTCACAGTGTGATGCTTTACCAGATAAGCGAAAGCCAACGTTTGCTATTGAGGATAGATTCGAACTATCATCATCAGTGTCAAAGACTGATATGCTAAGCCATTGCACCACTCAATAATTTGTAACCCAGGCCGGATTCGAACCGGCATTTTCTTTTGCAAGAACAGTATGGCTGTAAATGCGCTTCCCTACTTTGTATCTACATTTCGGTGCAACTGCAAATTCTATTCATCAAAACGATTCGTCTTGACGACATCTTCCACACACTTCACGGCTTAGTCAATACTTTTTCCGCAGCTTTTCCTTTTAAGCTACAGAGTCATTTAATTCTGTATAGCAGACAGGACTCGAACCTGTAGCCTCTCCGTTCCAGGCGGAGTATCCAACCATTGGAATGCTGCTATCTATTTCAAGCAAGAACAGTTTTGGAAAAGCGCCCCGTTGCATCTCACGGGGTACGCTTATTTCCCTCCTCTGCACTATAATATCATCTCAACTGATGTGCTGCAGGGTGTAATACATTCTCCTGCACATTCGCATCGTTGTTATTATCTTCTTCATCATTTCTGTTGTTGATCATTTCTAAAAACAAACGAACAATCAACACAACTGCAATCAGTTTCATTATATCCTCCTTTTTCATCGAACAAAAAAGCCCGGTCGATTTACGACCGGGCTTTGCTCTTCCTCTACATAACTGTTTATGTATGGATACAATCCGGTCGCTTATGAATAAAATCAATCACATAACTATTGGGCATACCATTCCTGTTTGGTTGCAGTAACCAACTATGCATTAATGATTGCAACGCATGTTTCAAACTAAATCGTATGTACTGTTGTTTTGGTCTGATCATTTATTCATTGTTTTTAAATAGTGTTTTCATTTCATAGCAACGGCCTTTGATTACGTTTACACAAAACCTGTACAATAAAAAACCCCCGACGATACTGTCGGGGGTCTGTGTTATAGCGAATTCGTTTTTCAACTTTATTCAACAGCAACATGTGCCCCGCAAACAGTAAAGTCTCCCTTGGGACTAAACCAATTCGCTGTTTCGATATGTAACTGTATGCGTAGCATTTTTTGTTGTTTATAATTTTTGTGAGTGCAAAGATGAATTTATTTTTTTGATGTTGCCAACTTTTTGAAAAGAAATTTTTAAAAATATTTTTTACACGCAGTTGCAAATACATCAATACTCAAATATGATTGTTTTGTTTTGATAAACAAACACACGATCTTCAAACAACAATTTCAATGCTTTTGCCAACACGGCTTTTTCAATTTCTTTTCCTGCTTTAATCATGTCTTCAATTCCGAATGTGTGATTCACCGGAATAATTTGTTGTTCAACAATGGGGCCTTCATCCAGGTCGTTTGTAACAAAATGTGCAGTGGCGCCAATCATTTTTACTCCACGGCTATGTGCCTGCCTGTATGGATTTGCACCAATAAACGCCGGCAAAAAAGAATGATGAATATTGATGAGCTTTAACGCAAACTGCTCAACAAAAAGTGGCGACAGAATACGCATGAACTTGGCGAGGATGATATAATCAAATGCATAAGCATTAATCTGTTGTATCAGTTCCTGTTCAAATGTTTCTTTGCTTTTGTTTTCGTGTGTGATAAAATGAAACGGAACATCGAAGCGCTCGCAGATGTCCTGCAGCACAGCATGGTTACCAATTACTGCCTGTACCGATGCACCTAATGTGTTGAAATGATGACGCACCAATATATCGCTGAGGCAATGATATTCTTTGGTTACCAGCAACACAATTTTCTTTTCCGGCCGGGGGTTGATGCTGATGACAGCATCTGTTGGCAACACTGCTTTTAACTGTTGATGTAAATCATCTATTGCTGTTTCCTGTGCACTTACAATGCGGGCAAAAAAGAAATTGGCCTGCACATCGACATGCTCACGCATGGAAACAATGTTGAGGTTGCGTGCAGCCAGCACACCGGTAATGGCGGCCACAAGACCCACCCTGTCTTTACATTGAATGAGAATAACCATTGCTGTATAAATTTACTTCTTAATCCTTACAACAATGGTTAGTATGATGAAAAAACGATTATACATCCACCGAATCGTACACAATCACTTTGCTCCACACATGTGAGCATTCTTCCACGAATTTCAAGTGAACAGGATCGGTTTGGTAGCTGGCCTGATCTGCACCGTTAGCAAACTGCACAAACCATGAAACGGCATAGCCACGTTCAATTACTTCACGGTTGGTATCGGCCGGTTTGCCGATGTGAAAGTTTTGAATGGTTTTTACTTTCGACAGCTTGGTTAAGCCTTCCACGAGCTTGTCCCTGTCGGCTTTACTGTCTGCATTCTTCAGCCAGAAATATACATGGTGGATGAAGATGTTCTTTAATTCTTTGTCCATTGGTTTTTGTTTGAACGAAGATAAGCCGGCAATGGCAGCAGTGGCTGCAGAAAGTTTTGCTATGAATGATTTGCGTTGCATAATGATTGTTTGATGCGTTAAGTTACATTACAATTCTAAAACAAACTCGTCTGCATACCCGGCCTCCGAAACTTTGTTCTGTCCAAACTCCATTCTTCTGCATTCATGCCATACAGCTTGCCATACTTTTTATACTGCTGTGCCACCAGTTGAGCAATAGGCCCTTCGCCACGCATACGTACACCAAAGCGTGTATCATTTACTTTTCCATCATGACTGTGTTCAATATGATGCCATACTTTATCGGCACGGTCGGGGAAGTTTTTATACAACCAATCATGAAATAAAAACTTGATGGCTCCATTCAAACGAATAAAAGTGTACGCCGTAAACGTTGCACCATTATCTCTTGCTGCTTTCATGATGCGTTGCATTTCGTGTTCGTTCAGTCCGGGAATCATTGGCCCCATCATAATGCCCATGCGCACACCTGCACTACTGAGTTCGTTGATCACTTTCAGTTTTGCTTTGGCAGTAACTGTACGTGGTTCCATCACCCGTCGCAGGTCTTCGTTGAACGATGTAATAGACACCATAGCCGATACAATATTCTTCTTTCCCATTTCCTGCAACACATCTTTGTCTTTCAGTATCCATGCATTTTTGGTGAGGATGCCCACGGGTTGATTAAACTCATTGCATACTTCCAATAATCCTCTTGTTAAACGATAGGTTTGTTCGGCCGGTTGATAGCAATCGGTATTACCACTGAGCATGATGGGTGTGGCATCCCACTTGGGGTGCATTAAAAACTTGCGCAGCAACTCGGGTGCATTTTTCTTGATGAGGATTTTTTGTTCAAAATCCAGTCCTGCACTATAGCCCCAGTACTCATGCACATTGCGTGCATAGCAGTAAATGCAACCGTGTTCGCAACCGGCATATGGGTTCATACTGTAGCTCATGCCTACATCGGGACTTTCCACTTTATTTACAATTGTTTTGGGATGCACTTCGATGTATCGTGTTTTGAGATTGGTTTCTTCCCAATCATCAATGCCTTCGATGTGTTCTTTGCTTACCTCGTTTTTTAAAAAGCGGTTCTTGGTGTTGAACTGTGCACCACGGCCTGCATGGTAAGGCTGCGTTTCATCGGCATCTTTGGGTTTTACTTTATAATGATCCTGTTGTAATTTTTCTGACATGGCTTTTTACCACAGAGGACACGAAGGTTTTTCACGGAGTACACAATGAATCCTCTGTGTTCTTTGTGTTGTACTTTGTGTACTCTGTGGTTCTAAAAAAGATGAATAGCATTGTTGCAGCACAAGAGTGTCCTTCGACAGGCTCGGGATAAACTGCAACAAAAGATTAATAGTAGTGCTGTCGATGACTACCCAAATAATTCTCCCTGCTTTGTTGTAACAGCAAGGTTTTGAAATGAAAGCCTTCGAACGATCTGGTAAGCTTTTTCATGAAGCGGTCGCTTTAACAACAACATACCATCAGCAATAAAACGCCCGGTGAAATGCCTGTGCGAATATTCGAGCCAACCTTTTTCATATTGCCAGGGTTCTAACCGGCGTGCAATGGTGAGATGTGGTTCGAGAATGAAATGCGGTTTATTATCATCGTTGAGTTTCATGAGCCGTTGTGCTTCGGTTCGAATTGTTTTTACCAGTGATTGTATGGGCAACTTGCTCACGACGTTGATGTAAATGGTATGACTTGGAAAACTTCCATAATCACGCAGCTCCACTTTAATGGGATGAAAGCCCATGGCTATCATGTTTAAACGATTCACCAACCGTTCTTCCATTAATTCGTACTGCAAAAAATTAGCGAGTATAATATGTGGCTTGCCCCACTTTGCATGATCAGATCTGTACTTTTCTGAAAATTCTGTTTTCACTTTTACAATACGATTCCATAATTCTTCATGCGGACTTAATACCAGCAGGTATTCGTACACCCTGTAACCAGGGATGGTTGTTGTTGTAATTGATTGTAATTGCATGACCCATCGTTTAGTTGTAAATAATAAAATACTGCGCAACAGTTGCCTTATGAACTGCTGTGATGGGGTTTGCTGAAGTAACAGTTTCAAAAAAAATATTTCCTGAAACCGCACTACTAAATTACTAAAAGTTTTAGCTTTACCAAACTTTCTTACGAACCCAGACATTTTTTTTTATCACCACTCTTTGCAGCTGCGGGAGTTAAATTATTTTTTATGGATGGGGAAGATTTTTTTGGAGCCGCTTACAAAGGCAGTAAACAGTTTACACAACAACAGGTACGCACTGCAAATGCCACAGGCTTTGGTGCCGCTGCTGATGATTATGCTGAGCGTGGTATTGATTTAAATGAACAGCTCATTAAAAACAAACCGGCAACATTCTTTTTTAAAATGAAAGGTGATGCCATGCATCAGCCTGGGATCTTTGATGGTGACATCTTAATTGTTGACCGATCACTGAAGTTAGCAAATGGAA